>CAYSOH010000026.1:0-9862 GCA_964432625.1 uncultured archaeon | reverse complement strand
GTGCAATTAATGTTGACCAGTCTAACGATGAGGCAATGTTCAATATAAGTATTGATAAATTGACTACTAATTTAATAGTCGAGGCAGTCAAGGTTTGTAATGGAAACCCTAAGCCAGATTGTGAAGATTCAGCTAGTATTAAAGTTACAATAGGATACCCTGGCGGTGAACAATCTCAATTAGATATTGATGTTAGTCTTGAGATTTACAAAGCATCTGACTATGCTGCTGGAGGCGCTCCAATAGATGTTTTGACTACGAAGACAGTAACCGGAGTTTTGAGAGGAGATTCACGCCCTATTTCGTTTACATGGGCGATTAAGAATCCTGAAGGTTCCTACATTTTTGTAGCTACAGTTGATCCTGACAATGAGATAAGAGAGGTTAATGAGGTTGATAACAGTTATCCATCAATTGAAGTAACATTTGGGTCAACAACTACAACTGAAACTGAAGATGATGACGATGAAGGTCTACTGCCGGCTCCCTCAATGTTTTCGGCTATAGCTTTGCTTGGAGTCATTGCTTTAGCCCGTAGACGAAGTTAATGGAACATACAGCACTGCTATACTTTGTCGGACCAGCCGGTGCAGGTAAGTCGACTTTAGTAGCTACACTTCAGGAATGGATGCAACACCAAAGGTATGATGGTGTAACTATCAATTTAGATCCTGGAGCAGAGACCGTCCCCTATCAGGCAGCTATAGACGTTCGTGAAAGATTCACTTTAAGTGAAATAATGGAGGAATACAGTTTGGGCCCTAATGGTGCCCAAGTAGTTTGTGCAGATTTATTGGCAGTTGAACTGGATTGGATTCGAGGACATGTTGAAGAGATAAACTGTGATTACTTTCTTGTAGATACGCCAGGCCAAACAGAACTATTCTTGTACAGAGAAGCATCCAAAGTATTTGTGGAACATTTGTCTGAGAGAGCAGCAATGATTTTACTGTTAGATCCTCTTTTGTCTAAAACTCCTGATGGTTTTGTTACTCAATTACTTCTAGCATCTGCAGCTCATTTGAGATTTCCGATTCCAATGTTTCCAGTATTGACTAAATGTGATCTGTTGGAGCCTGAGGAGATTGACAATATTAGAGAATGGGCTAGTGACTTAGATAAACTAGCAATGTCTATGCCTAATTTAGATGGAATGTCTGGAGTTTTGTCTTCTGAATTACTGCGCGTTCTACAAGTTTTAGCTTTAGAATCAAACCTAATTGCCGTTTCATCTAAAGAAGGAGAAGGTATGGATGATCTATATTCAATTATTCAATCGACTTTTGCAGGTGGGGACGATTTAGAAGCTCATGTGGACACTAACTGACATTGCATTTAGTGACGATTATTAATAGTGCTATTATTATGAGAATACATGCCTAATCCCCTACCTATTATAATCGAGAGAGAAGGCAATGTTCTGATGATTAGTCTTAATAATCCAGAGAAACGAAATGCTCTGAACTCAGAAATTATGGGTGCCGTGGCCTCCGCAATAAGTCAAGTTGGGGATTACAAAGAATTGAGGGCAGTAGTGATTAAGGGCAAAGGCCCTTCTTTCTGCTCAGGCGCAGAAGTTACTAGTTGGAAAGCTGAAGAACTTCAGACATTACTCAAGTCAATAGTTGAGTGTCCCTTGCCAACTATTGCATATGTTCATGGAGTATGTTTAGGAGGAGCTATGGGGCTTGCAGGAGCATCGGATTTTATTTTAGCTGAAGAAGGTACCAAATTTGGATTTCCAGAAGTTAGGATAGGTATGGTACCAGCTGTGATATCACCCTATGTTGCACGAAAGTTAGATATGGGGAAAATTAGAGAATTATTCATAACAGGAGAATTATTTGATTCATCTAAGGCGCTTTCTATGGGCTTTCTTTACGCAGTCGAAACGAAAGGTAAAGATAGTGCATTTAGGACCCTGATTTCAGATATTGAGCAAGGAGGTCCTGCAGCTCAGGCAAGTATCAAGAGGTTGTTGGATGGCGATACACTTCGTAAGGGATTTGAAGAAAGGGAGAAAGAACTTGCTGAATTCATATCACTAGTACGTGAGGGTTCAGAAGCTAAAGAAGGCATAAGATCCTTCTTAGAAAAGCGTAAACCAGAGTGGTGTAGTGATGATTCGTAAGGTTCTGGTTGCTAATAGAGGAGAAATCGCCTGTCGTATAATCAAAGCTTGTAAGGAGATGCAAATCTCCTCAGTTGCAGTCTATTCAGAGGTAGATTCAGATTCACCCCATGTCTTGATGGCTGATGAAGCAATTTCAATTGGACCAGCAAATCCTTCTGAAAGTTACTTGAATTTCGACAAAATTGTCGAAGCTGCAAAGAAGACAAATTCTGATGCTATCCATCCTGGTTACGGATTTCTTTCTGAAAATGGAGATTTTGCTGAGTACGTAACTGCTTCAGGAATCATATTTATAGGTCCAGAACCGGACACGATAAAATCTATGGGGGACAAAGCTGAATCAAAGAAGATGATGGCCGATGCAGGGGTTCCAACTATTCCAGGTAGTGAAGGTGAACTGAGTGGAAACATAGATGCTACTGCACGAGAGATTGGATATCCTTTGATGGTGAAGGCAGCTGCTGGAGGGGGTGGTAAAGGGATGCGTGTCGTAGGTAGTCCTGAGGATTTGGATTCAGCAATAGAGGCAGCGAGTACTGAGGCCCGTAATTCTTTTGGTAATGACACCTTGATTATAGAAAAATTTTTGGATAAACCTAGGCACATAGAAGTTCAGATTCTCGGTGACAAACATGGAAATATAGTTCACCTTTTTGAAAGAGAGTGCTCAATACAAAGACGGCACCAGAAGATAATTGAGGAATCTCCTTCTCCAGCAATTAACAACAAGCTTAGAAAAATGATGGGAGAAGCTGCATTGAAGGCAGCAAAAACAGTTAACTACAGTAATGCAGGCACAGTTGAATTCTTGTATCAAGATGGTGAGTTCTATTTTTTGGAGATGAATACTCGGCTTCAGGTTGAACATGGAGTTACTGAGATGGTTTGTGGGATTGATATTGTAAAATGGCAACTGAGAGTAGCTAGTGGTGAATCTTTAGACTTTCAACAGAAAGATATCAAACAGAGAGGTCATTCTATAGAATGTAGAATCTATGCAGAGGATCCGTCAAGAGATTTTCTTCCAACACCTGGTGTTATCAGAAGACTAGTTCTTCCCGAAGGTCCAGGAATTAGGAATGATATAGGAGTTTTAGAAGGTCAAGAAGTATCGAGCGCTTACGACCCCCTTTTGGCCAAATTAGTAGTTTGGGATTCTTGTAGAAATTCAGCTATTAATCGAATGGACCATGCTCTGAGTGATTTTGTCATTATGGGATTGATTACAAATCAGCCTTTCTTGAGAGATATAATGAATAATAATTCTTACCGCAAGGCTTCATTCACAACTAAATTCGTAGACGAAGAATTTTCAGAATGGAGCTTGGATATCCAATCTCCAGTAGTTGTTGCAGCGGCAATGCTTGCATCTAGTTCTGACAACCAAAAGGTTGCAACTGAGTCATCTAGAGACCCCTATTCACCATGGAGTAGTCGGGGAGGATGGAGGCAAGGCGTATAATGCCTGAAACCTTAATTCTTGGAAACAAGTCTTACTTGACTAATTTACGCCGCTCTGGTTCCAATTTTAAACTTGAGATAGATGAAGATAGTTTCGAAGGAGAGTTCACAAGATTGAGTAATGGTAGCTTGGCTATAGTTATAGATGGCCATAGATATATTTGTTACTCAGAAAGGAAATCGAATGAGACTTATGTATTTGCTAAGGGTATGAATTTTGTTTTACGCAGGCAAGCCCGTAGTACAGGTTCTATAGTTCAGGAAGAGAAAGCAGAAGATTTAGTTTTGAGTCCTATTACTGGGAAATTACTTGATTGCCGCTCAGAGACAGGTGATAGAGTCAAAGAGGGAGATGTTGTTATTATACTTGAAGCGATGAAAATGGAGCATCGTCTAAAATCTCCACGCGATGGCATTATATCAAAAATCACGTCCGTCCAAGCTGGAGGCCAAGTAAAAGAAGGTGAAATGATGTTTGAGTTGGAGGATGAATGAGTATTATTCAGAGCAAACACAATTCTAGTGGCAAAGAATCAGATTCCAATCGCAAATACAATGAATCACTGTCTAAAGCTCTTCGTGAAAAAATACTGCAAAATAGTAAGGGAGGAAGGCCTGAGATGGTAAAGAGGCACCAAGAGCGAGGTAAACTCTTGGCTAGGGACAGAATAGAGGAATTGATTGATCCCGACACTCCGTTTTTGGAATTCTCACCACTTGCAGCTTATGGTCTATATGGTGATGAAGTTCCATCAGCTGGAATAGTCACTGGTATTGGTGTTGTCAATGGAAGAGAAGTCATGATAATAGCTAATGATGCTACAGTTAAGGGTGGGACTTATTATCCTCTAACTGTAAAGAAGCATCTGAGAGCACAAGAAGTAGCACAGGAGAATTTTTTACCATGTATTTATCTAGTTGATTCGGGCGGTGCTTTTCTTCCTATGCAGGATGAGGTTTTTCCTGATAGAGAACATTTTGGTCGCATATTCTATAATCAAGCCCAGATGTCAGCCAAAGGCATCCCCCAGATTGCAGTTGTAATGGGTTCGTGCACCGCCGGTGGTGCCTATGTTCCAGCTATGTCTGATGAAACAATAATTGTTAAGGAGCAAGGAACCATTTTTCTTGGAGGGCCTCCACTTGTGAAAGCTGCAACTGGAGAGAATGTAAATTCAGAAGAGTTAGGCGGGGCCGATGTTCATACTAGAAGAAGCGGAGTGGCAGATCATTATGCTTTGAATGATTCACATGCGATTGAAATAACGAGGGACATAGTTTCGAATCTAAATCGTAACCCTAAATCCAAATTAGATATCTCAGAGCCTGAAGAGCCTTTGTACAACCCTAAAGAAATATATGAAATAGTTCCATCAGATTCAAAACAGCCTTATGATGTAAGAGAAATAATAGCTCGTCTTGTAGATGCCTCTAGATTCCATGAGTTTAAATCAAATTATGGTTCCACAATAGTCTGTGGTTTTGCGAGAATAATGGGATATCCTATAGGAATTATAGCTAATAATGGAGTTCTCTTTTCTGAATCTTCGTTGAAAGCAACGCATTTCATAGAAATGTGTTGTCAGAGAAAGATACCTATTGTTTTCTTACAGAATATTGTTGGCTTCATGGTGGGCAAGGACTATGAGGCTGGAGGTATTGCCAAAGATGGCGCAAAGATGGTAATGGCAGTTTCAAACGCTAGAGTACCTAAATTCACAGTCATAATTGGTGGTTCCTTTGGAGCTGGTAACTATGGCATGTGTGGCCGTGCCTATCAACCAAGGCAACTTTGGATGTGGCCAAATGCTAGGATCTCAGTTATGGGTGGTGAGCAAGCTGCTGATGTCTTATCAACAGTTAAACAAGAACAATTCCTAAAGAAGGGGAAGAAAATGAAGAAATCCGAGATTGATAATCTTAGAAAGCCTATTCTTGAGAAGTATGAGGCCGAGGGCGCTCCGTATTATTCTACAGCTCGTTTATGGGATGATGGAATAATAGATCCACTAGACACTCGTATGATTCTGGCCTTAGGTATATCAACATCACTTAATGCACCATTGGATAAATCAAGATTCGGCGTGTTTAGGATGTAAACGTTATATATAACCATGATTCGGCCGCAATAGATGGAAGAATCCATTTGTCGAATTGAATTGGAAATCGAGGACACGACCTACATCGCCAAGGTTCAAACAGACATGGGTGGACCAAGAGAATACAGAAGCACGCGTTTTGATGGCTTATTGAATCAAGTTATGAGTGAGCTTCAAGCAGAATTTGAACCGGATTTTGAATGAATCTCTTCCCACTAGTTGGTGTAACCCTAGGCATTATTATAGGATATATTTTAGTCAGAATAGTGGCCGTTAGAATGGGTAAACCCTTACCAAGTTTGGGGGAGATTATGTATCCATTACATCATAAGGACTCGAGGAGACTTCAAGCAGATAGAAGGAGAGGTAAGCGTTAAAACCTATCAGAAATTGGTAAGATGGAGTAAACATGAGATATTTACTAACTTTTGCACTTTTGCTTGCATTGTCATTTACGTTATCAGATGACACCTCTGCTGAACCTGTTGTCTTCATGGCGGCAGTTAGTCCTTCGACCATTGACAATCAGGTCGAAGAACCAGTTAACTTTGAAGGTGATTGCGACGTTTGTAACGAGGAGCAATTGGAATATTTCTACTGGAATTCATCTGTTGATTCAGTTCTTATGGAGGGTTCATCATTCTCAGACATTAATTTCCAAGTTTCTTCAACAACATTCTCAACAGGAAATCACAGTATAACTCTTCAAGTCAAAGGTAATGGTAGCTGGAGCAATATTGATGAAGATTCTACAACTTCATTAGCCGTAACAGGAAGAGATGATGGTGGTGGTGATGGTAGTATAGATGTTAATTTTGAGATTTTCCCTCCATCTGTTCACCTAGGTGAAACAGCAACTTTCCGTGCTTGTACAGCCATGCAACCTGAGCCACAGCCGTGTGTGGGTGATCCAGGAGCAGATCTCGACTTTGATTGGAGTATACAATGGAATAAGGAAGGTAACTGGTCAACTATTGGTTACACAGAATCTTTTGATTATAACGATCTTGAAGAGGGAACTCATGATGTACGTTTGATAATTACTAATAATGATGATGGCGAAGTTAGCGATCCCGGTTATCTTGAATTTATAGTTCTCCCTCCAATCCCGATTGCAGTCATTGAGGGTCCTGAATCAGTCACAATAAAGGAAGGAAAGTCTCTGGAAATAAATTCGCATTGTGAGGATAACAATGCTGAAGTGATTGATTGCAATCATCATTGGGAAATATGGGAATATAAAAACGATGGAGATTTGTTGTTTAAGAAGGAAGGTCAAGACATCATACTGGATAACCTTACCAATGAAATAGGAAGATATGACGTGATGCTACGTACAACAGATGATGAAGGTACGTATTCACAGTGGGCCAGCCTTATGGTGGATGTATTGCCACCAAATGAATTACCAAGTGCTGTAATAACTATCAGCCCAAATTCGTTGGGCGGATTGACACCAGAATATTATCAATATTCTAATCTTTCGTTTAGTTCTTTGGGTTCGAACGACCCTGATGGTAACATAGTTGCTCAAAAGTGGTGGCACGAAAATGAAGTTGTCTCTCAGGATGCAGTTTGGATTTCTTCATTTGCAGACACAGGAATTTACCAAGTTAAATTGGAGGTTCAAGATGATGATGGAGTTTGGAGTTCAAAAGTTTCGACTAATCTCAAAATAATTAGTAACAGTCCTCCCACAGCTGATTTTACCATATCTTCTGACGAGGAGATTTATACCTTTAACAGTACAGTTAGCGATGCTGAAGGATTTGTCGCTTTATTTGAGTGGTGGATTGAAGATACCCTGATTTCAACTAACCAAAATACTACATGGGCAGCAAATGTAAGTGGTACTTTTGTGGTAACATTTGTAGCTATAGATGACGGTGGCCTTTCAACAAGAGTAGAGAAGACTTTTGAAGTTAAAATAGCTGAGCAGAAGAATTTTGTTGTTATGTTTGGATCAAAGACCCTCGATGTTGGTGATAATTTCACTATGGACTTTTCAGGAACATCTGGTTCTGTTTCTAATTATGAGATAACAGTGTATTTACCTAATGGCACTGATGAGAAATATATCACAAATCAGAATGAGTTTGGGTTTACATGTAATCAAGAAGGCAGATACTTGTTTGATATTGTAGTTAAATGGGCAGATGAATCTGAATTCAATCAGAATTCCGACTTTTACTCGACTAGTGTTGACGTCGGTGATGTAGAGGAGGATTCTTCAGGAAATGAGGAAGCCAAGAATCAAACTGTTAGCGAAACCTCTGGATTATATTCAATTTCGATTATCACAGTGATTATTTCAATTACAATAATAGCAATATCAAGACGTCAGAGATAGACTTTCTCTTTTCGTATTTGCTGCGTCCAATAGCCAAGAACGGCACTCATGATTAGTTCAGCACCGGCTATAGCAAAGAATAGTGCTTCGCTGTGCACAATCTCCTCTTTTTCCCCTTGGTATGTTTCCTCGTAATTAACAATAACAACTAATTCCTTTACTACATTTCCATCATCGTAAAAGGCCGTGAAAGTTATATTGTATCTTCCTGAAGCATGAACAGTGTGGTTTACATTTGATAATTCAGAGTAACGCGTTCCATTTCCTCCAATGTCCCTTCCAAAATCCCATAAAACAGAGGTAGTATTTTCCAGACCTGTTGCAGTAAAAGCTACTTCTTTTCCAGAATCTACAAACAATATGTCTTTCTCACCATTTGCCCTTATTTCAACTTCAGCAGACGATACAGGCAGAAGAAATATTATGATTATTACGAGACTAAACTTGGACCTTACCATACATACTGGAGGTCTTTCTAGTAACTCTTCTTCTAAGCTCTTCAGACCACAATTCTCCATCGACAAGTTTTAGAACATCATGTGTTACATTACATCTTGCAAAGACCACTCCATCCGCCTTAGCACTTGTCGTTAATTCAATGGCAGGTTTGGATTTTATGACAGTGGCTTGGATAAGATCATTAACTTGATACATTTTCTTGACATCTGAAACATATTCCGTTGACATTTTTGCGATATGTAGAGTACCTACAGTATAATTCCCAACAGATCGTTTTTCATCTTTTACTTTCAATACTTCTACTGAAACCATACTGTCTCTTACGGATTGAACTCTCCCAAAGACAATATCGCCCTCGTTTATTTCTACAGGTGTTGAAACAGAAGGTTTGATACTGACTACCATATTCTGATTATCTTCCTTTAATTCACCACAAATTCCTGCAAATAATTCACCATTCTCCTCATAAACTCCATTTCCAGGCATGTATTCCATAGCACTGCCTACCGGATCCCCTGGTTGTTTCATATGTCTATCGCAGAGAAGCTATGTGATAAAGTATTGCTTTCTGATTCTCTACATCCTTGTTATGGAATGGCATACTTCTAGCAATTGGAAAATCAAATTCATATCCCATTTGAATTTTTCCGCCTCTTTCATCTACTAATTTCTCAATGAAACTTCTTGTTTCCGCCATATGGATAGTCCATATCTGGTCAGATATTTGCAATGCTTTTTCAAGAAAAATTCGGTCTGCTCCAGGCCTCTGTGATCCAAATGGCGGATTCATTATGACTGTATCAAATTCTTCAGTTATATTCTCTACAGCAGAACAAATCCACTTGATATCAAGATTATTCTTCTCAGAGTAATTAGTTGCTATGTCCAGTGCAGTTTCGTCTATCTCAAAACCAGTGACCTCGCCTTCCAGAATCGAGGCACCTATTGCTAATCTTCCGGTTCCACATCCTAGGTCTGCAACTTTTCCTGATAACAATCCTCTGGAATTTATTTTTTTGATTATATCTATAGCAATATCAACTGGTGTTGAGTATTGCTCTAGTTCAGGTTTTGGATTTTCAAAGTCAGGAGAATCAATTAATATCTTAAAATTCAACCTCTTCTCCATTTGTCATACCCATCTTTTAACAATCTTCCATCTTGGCGCAGCATTGAAAGATGCTTGTCCACATCATTTCTTGCGTAGCCTTTTTCTTCCATGATATCATATATTTCTTCTACATCCATTCCACCTGTTGGACTAATAACATCCAATAGAATCATAGAAGGATTATCTTCTTTCTTTCTCTGTCTTGCATCCATGCCAGAGAATGCATAATCAACGTCTCCTCTCAGAGT
>CAYSOH010000025.1:0-10823 GCA_964432625.1 uncultured archaeon | reverse complement strand
CTGATAATAGTATCTATAATACCAATATTGGGTTATTGTTTGGTCATGGTGCATATGACTATAACATGGTTGAGAATAATACGCTAACTTTAGTTTCTGATGATTTATGGTATTACACTTCAGGCAAGAATAATACATTCATCAATACAGATCTAGATGTCATAGACATAGCGGAGGATGGTTACTTCGTAGTTCATAATTACGTAGATATCGAGATGCTTACTGTTAATGGCCTTGCAATGGACGTTGAGCTGGATGTCAAATACAAAGGTGGCTCTTCGATTTATTCTACTAATAAATATGATGGTTCAGATTCAACAACGGATTCTTCAGGTACAATTGAGCGTCTATTCATAATCTACAAGGTATTCGATGGTGACTATAATCCTGATTTCATAGAAACGGAGATGACATACTTCTATGATGGAGCAGAATACATTATTGATTTAGACACATCTACTAGTCACTTGGAGAGAATATGGGTGAATCTGCGTCCAGTATCCTCTATAGAAACGGTGAATGGTGTAGGTGATGATCCAACAACTGGAACAGAGGAAGCTGTCAAGGGTGCAGATATGGTCATGGTTGATTCACATACAATTGCTTATTGGCCATTTGATGAAGGTATGGACCAGGCAGTTACAGATATTGGACCTTCTGCATATTCAGGAGCTATAAATCCATCAGCTATATGGAGTGAAGGCCGGCCTAATGCAACAGATGATTATTCAGTTGAATTTGATGGAACTTTCACCAATATTGGAACAAATGCACTCTTCAATTCAACCGAATTTACTACAGAAGTATGGTTTAAGACTAGTAATTCCAAGGCAATGGTTCTCTTCTCAGATAAAGACAACAATGACGAATGGGGATACAATTTCTATGTTGATACTGGCCTCTGTTTTGATTTTACAGTGAATAATGGAGAACTAGTTAGTTTGACCTCATCAGAGTTGGTCACAGATGGTGAATGGCACTTTGCAGCCGTAGTTAGGAGTTCAGACAATCTTGAATTATGGTTAGATGGTGACAAGGTTGCTGAAAAGAGCTGGTCAGGAATAGTAGACTTCACAAACTCAGAAATTTCAATCGGCCAGAATCCACTAGGGGCAAATTCATATCAGGGCCAAATTGACGACCTCAGAATATCGGATGTAGCAAGGCATAATGAGGACTTTATGATCGGAGGTGGAATTGTTGAATTCGTTTCCGATGCATATGATATTGACGGTGAGGTAGCAGAATACATATGGACGTCTACGGTAGACGAAGTTACCACTGAGATTGGCCGTGAACAGATATTATACTACCCAGTTGATTCATTAAAGGAAGGTTCACACACCATTCAGTTACAGGTCATAGATAACAATGGAACAATATCAGATTACGATACCTATGTTTTGGTTGTGATGGAGAGACCCGGCTCAGAGATTATTTCAATAAGCGTTAATGAAGAACCTGTCTGGACAGGCTGGAGTGTTATAGAGGCTAATAATGGAGACAATGTATCATTTGAGGGAGTAACAACAACTGGTAGTCAATTTATCAGTGAATTCCTGTGGGTATCTGATATTGATGGTCAAATTTCAGATAAAGCGGATTTCACTACCAGTACATTGTCCAATGGTACTCATGTCATAACATTCAGATTGAAGGGAGGTAATGGACTTTGGAGTCCCGATCAGACGGTTTCCATAGATATCAATGGTCGCCCAGACTTTGGTAATTCAGAAGTCTCAGAGGAAATAATCAATAGATTACGATCCGCTATGTTCAAGATTAAAATCGAAGATGATAATACGGATGGTTCAAAATTAGATTACAATGTTGGTTATAGATTAAAGGGTTCAGAGGATGATTGGCAAACAGACTATGTTTCAGATACTGGTTATAATACGGAGACTGAAGAATTAGAATTCACTTTCACGCCTGATGCAAACGCTCCTACTGGAGATTATGAGTTCTCTGTTGAGGCTACGGATGAAGAAGGTGGAGTCTCGGATACTTTCGTAATGAGTCAGAGTATTACTGTTCAGAACAATGATCCTGAGATAGAGAGTTCAAATCTTGATTCAGAAGATGGTGAGCTTGTGGAGTTCACCACGGGAACAACAATTGAGTTGGGAGTTGACGCAACAGATGAAGATGGGCAACTTTCCACAGTAATATGGTATGCTGACACAGATGGAGATGGTACGTTCGAAGAGATAGGAACAGGCGCTAATTTCACCTATGAGAATAATGCCCTACCACCAGGAGAGAATGAAATCAAGGCTCGTGTATTGGATAATGAGGGCGGTTATGACGAAGTCACTTACACAGTTATGGTGAAAGAGGTTCCAGTAGAAGAGACAATTGTTGATCAGTTAACAGCTGAGTTTGCTAACAATGCCCCACTTATTGGCCTTCTGACAGCAGGTATAGTTATAGTTGTTGGAACAGTACTTCTTAGACGTAATCGAGGTGCAACAGAAGCTGAAGATGTAGCTGAAGGATTGAAGGTTGACGATGGCGTGTCTGAAACTAGAGAATCATTTGAGACTATGGAGTGGGAAATACCAACAGATGCACAAGGAAATGCATTGATTATTGGCGAATATATGGCTAAACGCAGAGAGTCATATCTTACACATCCAAACAATGACGAGGTACTCGATTATCTGCACAATAACCGTGAACGTTTCACTATTTCATCATATTTCGATGTGCCTGCAGAACCACCAGTTGTTCTTACAGATTGGGCCCTCCCTGATAACCTACGTGGTAATGTTCACTTGGATTCACATCGTAAGCAGTTAGTTGAAAGAATAACTAATAGCAGTCCAGACAAGAATTTCGTAATTATTGGTGAACCTGGTGTCGGTAAGACAGTCATGCTGTTCGAAGTGTTTGATAGGTTAATGTATCAAGCACCAGTAGGTATTCTTTCCACAGACACTATTGCCAAGGCACACGAAATGTTTGGAGTACGTGTATTCTACGATGATATACCTGAGAATCAGAAATTGGTAGAAGCTCTGACAGACAATGAGATCAAGGGAGTAATAGTTACTTCAAGAGAAGCAGACTGGAAGGCATTACCTACTGAGATGCAGGCTAAATTCGACAGACTCACAGTTCCACTGTTCAATGAAATGGACATGAAGCAAATGATTGAGAAAATGATGAATTTCCAGAGCATTGGTTACAAAGACGACGCAGTTGAAATGCTGGCTGAATACGCTGAGGGCAGTCCAATCTATGTTTGGTCTATGGTCAGAGAAATGATGCATCGTAGTGTTAAGGGACTAACCAAGGAATACATCCAAGAAAATTCAGTTAAGGGAATGATTAACTATGTTGCTCAGTTACTTCAGAGGCTTCTCAAGGATGGTGAGGAGTATAGGCCTGGAGGTTTGCATGCCTTGGCATCATTGATATTCCTTTCAGATCATATGGAAGAACGTTACTGTAATGACTACTTCTTTGATGCTTATGTAGAGGTACTTTCGAAATACACTGAAGATAAATTAGATGACAAGATGAACCCCAAGACTCTCAATTTGGTCTTGGCATATCTACCAATCAATGACAGTGTAATCAGGTTCCCACATGATACCTGGCCAGATGTGTTGCAAGGTTGGGGAGACATGAATCCATTCAGTAGTGAATTGAGGATGATTAACCGTGGGTTTGCAGACTCTGGATTATTCCAAGATTTAAAGAAGGAAGTAGTCAAGGAAGTCTGGGATTCAACTTATGAAAGATACAAGCGCACACCATCACGACAGAAGAATTCATTCTTGGCTTTGGCAGATACCTTGTTCCAGAACTTCACTATTGATGAACTGAAGAAATTAGGTGTTGATATTGATATTGTGAGGCAGGTTGCATCCACATATTCACATATTCCACAAGCTGCTAAATTAATTTCCAAGATTCAGGCCGTTCTTCCGCAGACAGTTACACGTATTATTAACATGCAAGAGCTAAGCTCTGAGAAGGGACACGCGCCATACAAGATACAGGAGATGTATTTGATTTACAATGATGGCCGTATGATTAACAGTTTAATGGATGAAGAGGCCAAGGTTGATTCAGACATTATGAGTAGTATGTTGACTGCTATCAATGATTTCGTAAAGGATTCCTTCCAGACTTCAGGTAATTTGGGTTCGATTGACTATGGTGAGAACCAGATAATTCTGGAGAGAGGAAAATATACTATTCTTGCTTCAGTAGTATATGGTGAAGCTAACCGTGATCTACGTTCTAGAATGGGACGAGCTTTGACCAAGATAGAGGATGAATTCAAGTCTAAATTGAAAGACTGGGATGGAGATGTAGACAGTCTTGCAGAGACTAAGGCACACCTGGAACCAGTCATGAACCTGAGCCAATCAGTTTCCAAGGACATGATTGATGAATTACAGGCCCTTAGAGATGTTGGCCTGAAATCAAGTTGGAGCCAAATAGCAGGCTTTGTACAAGTTAATTTAATGATTAATAATTACTCTAAGAAGCAGCTCAAAGGAGCTAAATTGACGCTTGAGTATGGTGCAGATTATCTCAAATTGGTAAAAACTGAACCCTCACTGAAATACACTGTTACTGAGGTCGATTTGAAGAAGGTCCCAGCAAATGATGAGATGGGTGTAACTCTTTACTTTGAACAACTGAAGTCCACACAAGCCTCATTGAATGTTCACATGGACTATGAGGCAAAGGGTGGCCAGTCATCTGGTGTTTCTACTGCAGTATTCGAACGTGTAGATCTTTACAAAGAGGATGCAAGTCTTGACGTTTCAGATCTTGATAATGCAAGCAAAGCAGAGATAGTAACTGACGCTTCTCCTGTTGAAGTTGTTGACGCTACCGTAGAAGAGATTGAGGTGATGGACGAGGAAATTGAGACCATAGAAATGAATGCGGATGTGGTTGATGTAGAAGAGGCAGATATTTTTGAACCTATAGAGACTGAAGCAGAGGTTGTGGCAGTTGAATCCGAAGCAGAGGTTGTGGGAGTTGAATCCGAAGAAGAAGCAGAAGTTGTAGCAGTTGAAGTCGAGGCAGAAGTAGTTGAAGAGGAACCAGCTGAACCTGCAGTAGATCCAGGCGAATCTGGAGTTGACGATATTTTGAGTAAGCTGGGTGAACTTGATGATCCAGAGAATGCACCAAAGAAGAAAGAGAAGAAATCTGAAGATGAGGAAGAGGACAAATCTGGAATGGATGATGTCCTAGGCAAACTCGACGAATTGTGATGTGGTGCGGGTGCCGGGATTTGAACCCGGGTTCCAAACTTGGCAAGCTTGAGTGATACCAGGCTACACCACACCCGCGTGTCATCGTCCACAAAAGACGGGATAATAAAGTTGACCAAGCGCCTTTAATGACCACCCAAGTGAGCGCTGTATGTCAGACGTAGAAAATAACGAAATACCTCTTTCACAGGCATGGAGAGAGAACAGTCTGGCAATTTTGGCTCTGGGTCTTTGTTTCTTAGTTTCACATATGCTTGCAATGTATCTGGTTCCTTCCTATGAGGAAGCAGAGGTACAAGCTTTTGAAGATCCTGATGACCCTGTCAATTCGATATTCTACATTGCCGTAATTCTGGTGTTCACAGCATTTGTTCTATGGATTGCTAGAAAGGGACTAGAGTGGGTTCTTCAAGCAATCTTTATGTCTGCAATTGGTATCACTTTCATCTATGTTTTCTATCCTTTCTTCCATTCTGTTGGAATAACTGGAGTCGCAGGTTATATTGGGGCTACAGCCTTGGCAATCGAATTGACATTTCTATTGTTGACTTATCCTGAGTGGTACGTAGTGGATACTGCAGGTGTTATTCTTGCAGCAGGAGTGGCTGCCATATTTGGCATATCTTTTGGACTATTTCCTGCATTATTGCTTCTTGTTGGTCTGGCAATCTATGATGCATGGGCCGTTTATCGAACAGGACACATGGTCGATTTGGCTGATTCTGTCATGAATCTCAAATTACCTATTCTATTAGTTATGCCAAAATCTGCAGGTTATTCTTTCCTTGATCAAGGAAGCCTTGCTGACCAGATTGAGAAGGGAGAAAAGCGTGAGGCCTTATTCATGGGTCTTGGCGATCTTGTTATTCCAGGAGCATTAGTAGTCTCTTCCAAAGCATCTCTTGGATGGATGGTAGGAATCTCTTCAATGATTGGCGGACTAATTGGTTTTTGCATTTTGATGGTATTTGTTCTTAGTGGAAGACCACAAGCCGGACTTCCATTACTGAATGGCGGTGCGATTTTGGGTTATGTTGTTGGGGCCTTTGTTTTCGTAGGCAATTTGGGTCTATGAATTTAGTTCCTGTCCATGGTTCAGCGGCGCTCCATTTGGTTGATGAATCAGCTCTAATTCTTTCTGATTTACATTACGGTGTAGAGGCTGAGATGCTCCGTGGTGGTGTATGGGTACCAAATCGTTCGACAGGACGTACTGAGAAGGTTCTCAAACTGATTAAACAGACAAAATCTAAGCGTCTTATTCTCTTGGGTGATGTGAAGCATCAAGTTCCACATAATAGTAAACAACAGAGAACTGATCTTGAACAATTTTTCATGGCAGTTAACAGAGTAGCCAAGGTAGAGATAGTTCCTGGGAATCATGATGGAGGTCTGGAAGATATTATTCCTTCAGACGTAAAATTCCATAAGTCTGATGGTTTTGTGATTGGAGAAATTGGCATGGTTCATGGTCATGCATGGCCATCACAGGAAGTGATGAATTCTAAGATACTGGTGATGGGACATGAACATCCCGCATTGTCATTCAGAGATAGACTGGATAAATTACACAGTGAACCTTGTTGGCTTCGTGCGCCTATGCTTGAGCATGAAAGATATGACAAAGTTCCGGAACAATTGATTGTTATGCCCGCATTTGGGGAATTAGCTGGCCGAACTATGAATAGAGAACCTCTGAAAGGTTTGGGACCGGTTCTTCGGAATGGTCTTGCAGATTTGGAAAAGGCAAGAGTTGAGACATTAGAGGGTCTTGATTTTGGAGAATTGGGGAATCTTATTGATTTGAGACTATGAATATCAATCCAAAATTAATGGATGCCCTTGAGAGTCGAGGTTTAGCAGAGCCAACATTGGCTCAGTCATCTACTTGGCCAGAGATTGATTCAGGTTCTAATGTTCTTTTGATAGCACCAACAGGTGTGGGAAAGACAGAAGCTGCAATGGTTCCTTTGTTTCATCGTATTCTTGAAAAGGAATCAAAGCCGATAACGATACTGTACATCACTCCGTTGAGATCGCTTAATCGTGATATGCTACGTAGATTGAAGGATATTGGGGAGGAATTGGGAATTAGTGTTGCAGTAAGGCATGGAGATACCTCTCAAGCTGAGAGAACTCGACAGTCCAAGAATCCACCTCAAATATTGATTACAACTCCTGAGACATTACAGATAATGCTTTCAGGCAAGAGATTGCGAGAAAATCTCTCTGGGGTCGAAGCAGTGGTTGTGGATGAAGTACACGAATTGGCTTCCAGTGAACGTGGCGCTCAGTTGAGTATAGCATTGGAGAGATTGACGCTTCTATCGGGAGAATTCCAGAGAATAGGTCTAAGTGCCACAATAGGAACTCCATCATTGGTCAGTGAATTTTTGGGAGGTGATAGGAAAGTCAACATAGTCACTCCAAAATTGGATAGAAAGATGGACCTTTTGGTTCATTCACCTGAACCAGTTTCAGAGGATGATGTATTAGTAAATGAGTTGTACTGGGAACCTGAAAGGGTAGCAGCTCTCCGCTATTCAGCACAGGCCTCAGAAATGGGACCAACACTTCTTTTTGTTAATACCAGAGACACAGCTGAGTCAATGGGAGTACGTTGGAATATGTGGGACCCTGAAGCTAGCGTTCATGTCCATCATGGATCTTTGAGTAAGCAAGTCCGAATAGATGCTGAAGAGGATTATCGTAAAGGTGATGTCAGTACACTGATTTGCACATCTTCTCTGGAGTTAGGAATTGATGTAGGTAATACTGCATTAGTAATCCAATATAATTCACCTAAGGACCCATCAAGAATGAGTCAGAGACTTGGTAGATCTGGTCACAGGATAAAGGAGACCGCTATAGGTCGAATAGTTTCTATTGATGCTACTCAGATAATTGAGTCGGCTGTTATCGCAAGACGAACTTTGGCAGGAGAATTGGAACCTTCAAGGATAAGAAAAATGCCTATGGCAGTTCTTGCGAATCAGTTGATATCGTGGACGGTCTGTGACAAGAATGTTGACAAGGAAACTTTTCTGGAGACTATAAAACGTGCTTATCCTTTCAAAGATTTTAATGAAGTTATCTTGGACGATATGCTTCAATTACTTGATCAGGTACATCAGAATAGAACCATTGGCAAATCAGTAAGACAGGGACCTAGGGCCATGAAGTATTTCCATGGTAATTTGTCACTTATTCCAGATCAACGTACCTTTGGAGTCAGGGACATCACAACTCAGAAGATGATAGGAAGGTTGGATGAGCGTTTTATTCTTGATTTAGCCCCTGGAGATCGTATAGTTTTCCGTGGCTCGGTATGGGCTGTGGTTGAGATTGATGAACAGGTTACAGTTTCTCCTTCAAGTTCTTTAGGAGAATTACCTCGTTGGATAGGTGAGGATATTCCGGTACCATTTAGCGTGGCTCAGGAGGCGTCACAGAGGCTTAGTGATGGAAATTGGGAAGATTTACCGATAACTGATGAGGCACGTGCGGTTCTGGATGAATATCACCAAAGCATATTGGATGCTGGCGTCATGCCTTCACCAATTTGTCTATCTATAGAACAGCATGAACGTTTATTCATAATCAATTATCCCGGTGGAAGTCGATTGAATCGTACCATTGGCATGATAATCTCAGCAATGTTATCTGCTCGAAGTGGTTACAAGGTAGGTTTCCAGTTTGATCCGTATCGCATAATCTTTGATGCTCCTTCCAGAACAACTGTGAAGGATATGTTAGCAATAACTAAGGGTTTTGAGAAGGGAGTTGGAGATTTACTGAGATTTGCGATAAAGGATAGTCCAGCATTAAAATCACAATTATTGCATTCCGCCCGAAAAATGGGTGCAATTGGGCCCGATGCTGATGTTAGTCGTCTAGGCATGCGAAAATTAATCGAGGCTTATTCCGATACACCACTCTATACTGAAGCAGTTGAACGGTTTCTGTATCACCAACTTGATGAAGAAGGTATGGAGAATTTTATTGAAGGAATAAATTCTGGAGAGATATCAGTTGTATTATCGGCTAAGACACCACATGGATATGCAGGTCTTGATCCTTATCGAGATTATCTCAAACCACCGAAATCAGATAGTTCGGTTGTTAGGGCAGTTCGTAGAAGATTGTTGAGAACAGATTTGTCTTTGAGATGCCTTTCTTGTGATAATTCCCGAAAAAGAAAGGTTAAGGGAATCACTGAACATGAATTAGTCTGTCCAAAATGTAACAGTCAGATGGTAGCTATTCTGCATCCAATGGAAATGGAACGTGAGGTAAGTGAGAAGAAATTACTCAAATCAGCCTCTTTAGCTAAATCCCATGGTGTAAGAGCTGCTTTGGTAATTGCTGGACGAGGAGTAGGGCCTGATACTGCAGGAAGGATCCTGAGAAAACAGCAGAGTGATGATTCAGATCTAGTAAAATCCATAATCGAGGCAGAAATCACCTATGCTCGAACCCGTAGATTTTGGGATTGATTATGGATTTTGTGGAAATCATTCGGGTGAAGATTAGGAAAGGGTGTAGAGCCAGTTAAAGAAGTCCGTTACGCCGACCTGTCCAAACGTAAACGCCTAGCGCTCCGAAAGCGATGACCCACCCTGCTATCATCTCAACCAGTGGTGCAGGTTCTCCATGGCGCCACTGAGTGAAACCGATGGCAATACCAATTAGGAAAGATAGGATGATATTGTAGTTAAACATTTCATGGAACAGTCGCTGTGCTACTTGTGTCTCAACTTCAGTTAGCCACTCTAGGGTGACTTGTAGCATCCCCAGAAAAAATAACAGTTCTAACATTGATTCTAGGGGAGAATAGTTTTTTGACAGTTTAATGTTTAGCCAGTCGTAACCGTAAGTTGAAGAATCTAATATTAGATCTATAGCTTGTGAAGCTACTAGACAACTCATGGCAAACAGCAGAGTCCATACTTTAGAGCTATGATGTGCTGAAGGTAACAAGTCTTTTGGGCCAGTGGCAAAATTAATGAAGAGAGCTAGCCACGCCCCAAGTATGAGGAGTGTAAAGATTACCCTTCCTACGATGTATGGTTCCCTGATAAAAGTCATCCAGTCGCTTTCTTGGAAGAAGAGCAGGAAATAGCCGAGAGTTATCATTTGGAGTTTTCGTCGTTCAGTAAGAGGCAGAGTTTGACTTACGCGTTTTTGCAGAAAGGGAAAAAGACAAAGTAGAGCTAAAGCAGGTACCACACGGCTAAGTGCTTCTAGGGGCAACAATTCCTCTTCGTATCCTCCAGATACATCCCACCAGTAACGAAATAGTAATGTGTAAATCACAGTAATCAAGACTGTAGGGAGAAACCAGTTGTGTGTTGAAAGGGAGTATTCTGGATTATTGGCACTTGAGCCCTTGTTTTGGTTCATTCTCCAGGCAATCTTACTATGCTCTATTATTTAAATGACATTTTTCTTAATCTTAAAGGTGTCTCAACCAGCTACAAAATCAAAATAGGTTAATTACTTATTCACTCGATTATGGATAATTGTGCTGAACGATAGAGAGAAGGAGCTGTATTCACGCCAGATAACCTTGCCAGA
>CAYSOH010000024.1:0-11074 GCA_964432625.1 uncultured archaeon | reverse complement strand
CAGCTTCGGTGTCACACTGTGCTGAGACTAGAGGTGGGGAAAGAACTTCAATTGTCACTTGAAAACTCTCACTATAAACTCCATTAGAATCCATAACCCTAAGATAAACATCATGAGAACCGATGTCTGAATCCGTGGTAACAATTTTAGATCCATTTTCTTGACTTTCATACAAATTTTGATAATTTGCAAAAATGAGAGTGGAGGAGTTCCAAACATATGTTAGAGTGTCATTATCAGGATCTGTTGCAGTTGCCGTCAATAATACATCATCTCCTGGCTGAACTGGGTTTGGATTTACACTAGTTATACTTGAAACTGGAACGCCATTAATCAGTAAACTCATCGTGGCATTAGCTGACCAGAATCCGATATCATTCACAGCACGGAAAGATATTGTATGAGTCCCTAACGACAATGATGAAGTGGTAAAAGATACTTGACTCGATAAGTTTCCATCAATACTAGAATGCCACTGATATCCAATTATCTCTGTATCATTAGACGCTGTAGATGCTGCGGAACCTTCAAAGATTATGGTTGAACCTTCATTTACCAGACATATAGATGACAATTCACAATCGGACACAGATGTTATTTCAGCCTCTGGAAAATCTCCTACGCCCACGTCCACTGGGACTTCCTTACTCCATCGACCCTCATTGTCTTGTGCACTAAAAGTAATGACGTGAAGGCCCATACTAAGATTAGATATTGTGAATATCTTGTTGCTAGAAAGATTACCATCAATTGATGAATGCCAACGATAGGCGACGATTTCTCCATCGGAATCAGATGCAGAACCATTCATAGTAATTGGATTTCCTGGAAGTGCTGTTGTAGGTGTTATAGAATTTATCATGGCTATTGGTGGCTGATTGTCAAGTTGACGTTCATAGTACACTGCCAACCCTTCATCCGTTGCTACTGCAATATTCTCCCCACGGTGAGATGGTGCAACGGCTAAAACGCTCCCAAATACAGATGTACGCCATAACTCATCACTAGTGGAAACGTTAGCTAACACCAACTTGTTGTTATTTGAGCCTGCAACCACATAGTCTCCTCTGCCATTAAATGAAACATCCGTCACTACTCCTCCTATATCAGCATCCCACCAATTGCCCTGACTGACATCCAGAATAGTTAGAATTCCCGCTTGGTTTCCAAACGCATAGTACCTAGCGTCTGGACCTGCGGAAACACAAGTAACGTCCTCTGGTTGATTGTAATTAAAAACTGATGCATCGTCTTCACTTACTGTTTCATAAACATAAACTTTCCCACTTTGAGTGCCAAAAACGAAATGAGAACTATCTCCCGAAAAGTCAATACCAATTATACGCTCATCAAGGATATTATCATGGAACCAATCAGATGAATTATCGGTTCTACCATAAACAAAAACTTTGCCATTCTCAGTACCTGCTGCAATGTAATGCCCATCTGGAGAAATAGAAACCGCTGACATTACTTCACCTTCATGAAGATAGGACCAGATAGCCTCATTACTGCCCTTGTTGAACAAGTGAACATTTCTAAAATCAATCACTGCAATATATGATCCATCTGAGGATATGTCTATGTCTGCCACTGTATTTAGGAAATCATTAGTTTCCCACAGTTTGCTACCGTCGTCATACAAGGTAACTGTCTGATCATATTCTTCCCCAATCAAAACATATTTACCATCGGTTGACATAGCCATTGATGAAATACCTGACCCAACAGTCTTTGTATTCCTAGGATTAGTTGTATCATTATACCAAAGGGATATGGAACTAGCATAGGCTGCTGATATATTTCTAGAATCATCTGAGATTGCGACATGATTAACTGCATTGGTAGATTCCCACTCCCATAATGGTGACTTTTCTGCCTCAGCTGAGAAAAGCAATAGCGAAAGGGCGAATACCGAAAGTGCGGCAAAAATGATTCTACTCATTTCGTAACAGGAACCTCCTTTCATCAACAATATGGGGGATTATTACAGTGCGCCTAACCTCTCATTAGATTATATCGTCCTCTAAGTTCCAAAACTTCTAAGGATTTCAACACAGGGGCTGAGCCCTTCCATTTTGAATAAGACTTCAGAAATATATCACGGCCATTAATCTCGGAATGATGTGAATCAATCGATTCTAAAAACACTCTGAGATCTGAAGATCTATCCTCTGAGTCATCAGATATAGTTGATAGGCCAAAGTCAATGGCATAGATTTTGTCTTTGACCATAAAATTGCTAGTTGTTGGATCTCCATGAATCACGCCCATTGAATGAATAAAAGACAACAGTTCTGCAGTCTCAATCAGTCTTTTCTTAAAATCATCTTCACGAAGAGCCTTTTCAAGTGTAGGGCCTTCAATGTATTCCATTATTATTTGAGAATTTGAAATATCTACACAATAAATGCAAGGAACTGGTACTCCATTTGAGAGCAACCTTTCGATTATTCGAACTTCACTTCTAATTCTCTCACGAACAAGACGTTTTTCCAATTCAGGATGCCTATATGAACGTGGATTACGTATTTTGGATATTGCGCGTGTATCTTCCCATTCAGTGGTTTCAACTATGGCTTCAGCTCCTCTGAATTTCATCTCCAAGTGACCTCCACCATATCTGTCCTGTACTTTTGGTTGACAACATTATCTTCATCGGTTATGAGATAATCTGCACTCATCATCTGATGACCAAGCCAAGCAATCATAGCTCCATTATCAACACATAAACTTCTTTCAGGAACGAAACACTTAATCCCTCGCTCCTCAGCCATTGTTGTTGCCATCTCTCTCAGACGAGAATTGCATGCAACACCCCCTCCCAAGACTAGTTCATTCTTACCAGTATGAGCTAAAGCCCTTTCAGAAACTTCACATGACATTGCAAATGCCGTTTCCTGCACGGAAAAAGCTACACTTTCCAAAGAATATCCTGAATCAAGTTTACTTTTAGCGGCAGTCATAAGGCCTGAGAATGCCATGTCCATGCCCTTGACTGAATAAGGTAAATCGATCAGATCTGGACCTTTTGCTATTTTTTCTAATTTAGGCCCCCCTGGAAAACCCATGCCTGCTTCTCTAGCAAATTTATCCAAACCGTTTCCAATTCCTATATCTATGGTTTCTCCAAAAACTCTGAAACGACCGGCGGCGTATGCAATGACTTGAGTGTTAGCTCCTGACAGATAGAGTAAAACTGGATCCTTGGCTCCTTCTAATATTCCAATTTCAAGATGCGCAACACAATGGTTCACGCCCAACAAGGGTATGTCATTTGAATAGGCGAATGCACGAGCTGCAGTCGCTCCTGTTCTCAAACAAGGACCTAAACCGGGACCACGTGCATAGGCCACTAGCGAAATATCCTTGGGACTTAATTTAGCTTCTTTGAGAGCTGCCTTGAACAAACTAGGAAGATTAATTGAATGGTGGTTAGCGGCTTCTCTGGGATGAATTCCTCCCTCTTCTGGGATATATACAGATCTTTGATTTGAAAGAATCTTACCTTCTGAAGTTATAATTCCAACCCCTGCTGTGTGAGCCGTAGACTCAATCCCAATAACTATCTGAGTCAATCTTCCTTCTCTTCTTCATCATCTTGAGGAATTGCCATTTCCCTCAAATGCTCATCATCTTGAACGCCATCGTCCTCTTCAGCATCTTCATCTGTTTCAGAAACTTCAGATTCGGCTTCATCTTCAACGCCTGAGTAAATTATGTAACTGCTTATTGACAAAATTACAAAGACGGCCATAAGAGCTATCCATGATCCATATCCTGACGTAGTGCCTGGGGTTTCTCCAACATGAACGAACTTAGAAAGTGTAATAATTGTGTCTTCCGTGGAGCTGTCTGAATAATCTACGACTACTGTATCCACACGCAATGATAGAGGGCCCTCCATTGATGCTGTCCAACTTAAATTGAACCTGAAAGAGCTGTCAGCTAATAGATTAAAATTACCAGATCTTATCGTTTCTGAATTTACTGATAAATTAGTATTCATATTTTTGAAAATCAAATCTGTTGGATTATCGATAAGGATACTAACCGTAATCACAGACCACTTAGGAACATGTTGAGTGGAATCTGTTAATTCTACACCATCTACAAACAAAATAGCTGAATCATAGCTAACATTATGATGATTCATGTCATAGGTCCGAACCATGTCTGTGTTGTCGGTTATTTGTTGTTCCCACTGATCTTCTATGTATGCAAAACCAAGATTAAGATTAGATGTGAAATTTGCTATATGTGATACCATCTGACCCTCAGAAGTAATCTCATACTGTTTAGCCCAGTTCCATGTTCCAAGCATATTTCCATCAGTATTCCACTGCCTTATCTCAAAGCCAGATATAGGTAAATTAGTAGATTCCTCAACGGGTGAGAAAGTAACCCACCACTCTTGCGTCATCCAAGTACTGCAATTGTAATAGAATACTGAATTAAGGATCGGGCTAGTGCCTATGGCCCGTAAACCCAGAGTATAATTCCGAATAGAAACTCCCGAGGCAACTAAGTTTGTGTCCTCCGAAAAAATTCCATAATTTGAAACACCATATCCCTCAAGTGAAAGATTGGTAATGCTAGCGTTTCCACCTACAAGCCATACCATTGCATAGTAAATTTGAGTGTTTTCTACAGAAAGATCTCCGGCATCTGAAACCAAGGCATAGTAAGTAAGCCCATATGTCTCATTCTCTAATGTTGTAATGGTGGTGTTGACAAGATTCAAGGTACCTGTGGAATTGATGCGAATCTCAGATATAGTCAAATCCAAGGAACGATTAACATTGATTACACTATCCTTTATTGTTAACTCACCATCTATCAGAATATCTCCTTGAATCCATAACTCATCTGTATCAAAAGTAATGCTTTCTCCAGAAGATACTGTTAAATTATCGTATTCATATTTTTCTGATACTGCAGTACTTGTCAAAAAAATAATCGAAATTGCAAAAAATGCGCTTAGAGCTAACATCAACCGCATAGTGATTCTAAAGGATAGGCCATATAAATCAAATCTCTCACCATTTTTTGGGATGATACTGGTTTTAAAGGGAGACTTACGTGACTGGAACAATGAAGCGGCTCTGGGGAATAATATTGACTGTTGCACTATTTTCTCAGCCAATAGTTGGAGGAGAAATAGATGAATATGTCAGCCATCCTGGTAACATACCTGACTTCCATAATTTCAGTACCCCGCAGTTAGAGCCTGGAGACAAGGGAGACTTTAGCTTAGACATTCATAATAGATATGGAGAACCTATAGAGAGTGTCACAATTGTTGCTGAGATATATCACAGAGCTGATATAGATGAATCTGAGGCTTTAGATAAGATTCCTTCGGGAGAACGGCCAGTCATAAGAAACACATGTTGGAATTCGAACTGTAGCGAAACTAGTGATGTAAAAAAAGCAATATTTAATGTTGGAACGATGGGAGCAAATGAGACAATCTTCTTTGAATTTGAAATATTATCCAATGACGATACAAAAGAAGGAACCTATTTCGTTCGATTCTCCATGAACTTTGACCACAATGGTACATCAAGAGTTATGCAATCTAGAGGCCATTGGAGCATGGAACAATGGGAGGAAGCTACCACAAATGTGACAGAGGGATCAACTGGAAACATAAACTTGGAAGTTTTAGGAGTGGATGGAATAATTCCTGATTCTTCTTTTGGCATCAAAAAACCAATCCCTAAATGGCCCCTGTATGTCCTGATAACTTTGACTGTTGTCTTCGCAGGATTAGCTGTTGTATTCTATCTTGAAGAAGAAGGAAACTACCCAGAACTAAATAAATGGCTTCAAAAGCAAAGGGGCAAACTTAATCAGCTTAGGCTGCGCCTTAAGTACAGAAAAGGCAGCTAGGGAAGCATAGTCCAAATCTCCAGTTTTCTCTATTGCATCCTTAACCTTAGATTCACCTAGAATTGATATTATCTCGGCTAATTGATCATCATTCATACTTAGGAAAGCTTTCCTGAGATGCTGACCCTTGGACAATTCACCTCCAATCCGCTCCTTCAAAAGCTTCTGGTATGGACTAAGAGATTTTGAATCAAACGTATCTTTCTGGAGGGCCTTTTCAACGACCTCTGAAGCGGCATCTGCAGATATCAGGCCTGAATAAATTCCACCTCCTGATGTTGGTTTAGCCATCCCTGCGGCATCTCCCGTTAATAGAACATTATCTGTATAACTTGGATTACGCGTTCCAAACGGTATCAAACCACTCACACGATTAACTATCTTAGCACCACCCAGAAACTTTGATGGTGCGCCTTTGTGAAAATAATCTCTAAAGAAATTCTTGGGTCGATTTGGAAGGACTGTGGCCAGACCTATACGGCCCTCATTAGGTCCTGTTGGAATACCCCAGCCAAAAAAACGTGGAGCCAGCTCTGAGCCAACAAAAAGATCGACATGATTATCTCTCCCTTGATATCCTTCAACGTCTGCACCAAAAGCCGCTAAAACTTCCCTTTTGGTACTCAAACCAGAATCTCGTGCAACCCTAGATGCTGGTCCATCTGAACCTATCAACATCTTTGTACTGATTTCCTGTTTTCCTGCCTTACCTTGAATTGTAGCTGTGATTCCTCCATCCGTCTTTTGATGGCCTAGGTATCTATGCCCTGCCAACAACTCGGCACCAGCATCTGTGGCCTTGTTAGCAATTGAACGGTCTAGATCTGGTCGATCTATAACTAAGGCTTTGGTCTCTGAAGCTTGAAAATCTAGAAAAGAATCCTTGGGTCCCCATAAACGCGCTCCATTCATCTCTTGATGAACTGGACGTCGATAACCCAGATAATCAAATGTTCTCGGAGTTATCAAACCTGCACACTGACATGGTTCACCTACAATCTCATGCTCTTCAACCAGCGCAGTAGTGTATCCTGCTTTCGCTAGGTTCCAAGCTGTACGTGAACCACTTGGACCCGCACCAATTACTAATGCATCAAGCATCTACTAATCTACTCGAGTGGTACTAAATCTACCTGACAACCGTCAGTCAAACCTGCTCCTTCAAGAGTAGCATTTATGTCAACTGCAACACCATTGAGCATTACTGCAAAATTAGCGTGTGGCAATGGGAACTTACCAACACAGTTCTGCAACAACTTGTTAACTGGCATATTGGAAGGCACCTTGACATTGGCTGTCTTTCCATCAATAGTTGAGACAATAGCAACGCCAATCTTACTTGGTGGTGCTGGCTCCTCCTCTTCCTCACCTTCTTCTTCATCGTCTTCATCATCACTCTTCTTAGACTTCTTCTTGCCTCCTCCACGTCTACGAAGGACAACGACTGGAATTGCAAGAGCGACTAACGCTAAAAGTCCAACTACAGGCATCCACAGTGGAACCCCTCTGACCAATTCTCTCTCTGTTAGTGTGTTAATGAATTCAATTTCACCCAAAACTGCTGAAAGTACGAGAGTGAAATCCTCATTGTATTCATCATTATCCTTGCCATCTGAAACAGTCAAGTCACAGGAGTCACATTGCAACATTTCTGATTGATCACTGTTCTTGGCATTTATCGTAAAAGTGAGGGTCAAATAATCCTTGTCTTCATTAGGTACTGTCCATGAAAATTCAACTTCGGCTTCATCGTCTTTATTGATTGACTCGCCAATCGGTTCCTCTTTGGTAGCGCCTACGCCATCTTCAAAGGAAACTGTTACCTGACCGGCACCAAAGACTGGCCAATCTGCATTGCCCTCATTCTCAACTGTAACTGTTATCACCACAGTTTCACCAACCTCTGGATTCTTAGGATCCATGGATATTTTCTTAATCCTGAAATCAGGTAGAATTTCGAATTTTATCTCAGTTCCACTTTGCTCGAATACACCTGTCCTAGGATATTCATTGTTAGCATAACGTCCGAGCTCGTCAAACATGCGGTCAGTTTCTGTTGCAAAGCCATCTCCTTCTCCTTCACATGTGAAAGAATCTATATCATAGTCATCACAAACAGGGTTGATTTCAGCTTTAAAACTAGTCCATATTTCACGCTCAGCCTTCCAACGGAACTTTACTTCAGAAGTCTCTCCTGAATCTATATCAAAAGTCACATACTCTTTGTTGGAACGCTCCTTCAGGCGAACTGCACTCTCAGCATCTGTGTCTGCAGTGATATATAAACGAGCATCAGAAACATCTGCAGCTCCGCTATTGGTAACTGTGACCGTGAAAGTAACAGTATCTTCAACATTAGGAGTCTGGCTACCAGCGTATTTGCTATCCACACGCATTGAGTCTATCGAAAGATCAGGCTTAACACGCAGAATATCTGAGTAACGGGCATCATTATTGTTCTCGTTAGGTTCAAGAATCTTTCCGTTGGAATCATCCTCATCATAATCTGCTCGGACCTCAACATACCACTCTCCACCTTTGATTATCCAATCATCTGATACAATTGATTTCTTGTCGTCTGATTTGATATTGGTATCCTTGTCGTAAAGAACATAAATATATGTATTCTTACCTTCGTCAAAAACAAATCCAGATATCAGCAGATCATCAATTTCTTGCTGTGTAGTAGGTGCTTTCTTAGGATAATAGAATATCTCGACACGGACATCATCTGCGTCTGCATCACCTGAGTTTTCTACATCAACTAGAATAACAACCGTATCTTCTTCTTTCACTAAACTGGCATTGCCAATCTCACCCTCTATCTCCAATTGAATATTGGAAGATGAAACGGTAATCTCCGGTCTTTGAACAATAACCGTAAGGATAATCTCAGCACGTGCACTAGGAGCGTCTTCCTCATCACGTATTGATATCTCTATGGTTTCATTACCCTCATCGGCTTCATCACCAACTTGAACAAATACCCAAAGGTCATCCAATTCCCCATCCTCTATTTCTACACCTGAAGCTGGCCAACTTTGTGTCTTGGAACTGTCTTGCCAGAAAGTTACTTCCCAATCTGCTTTGTTACCTGTAAAAGTAGTCTCTATTTCAGGAATATACTTGTCTATGTTAGAACCAGTATTGTCTAGTTTAACCTTGAATTTTACGCTGTTTTGACTTTCACTACCTCCATATTCAGGATAAATCTCCTGTGCAAGATCAATAGCTGTAGCAGTCAATTCTCTTCTTGGCGATGCAACCTCAAGAACAACGGATACTGTCTCTGCAGGTTCTGTACCACTATTTGGAGAGAATTCTGTTAGAATCGTGTAATTACCAACATCTGAATCCTGATCTGGTGTAGCACATAGGTAAAGATACTTTGACTGACCTGCCCCAATACTACCAGTAAAACTGGAAGAACATGTAGAAGCTTGATACAACCCCACTGTCCACTCATCTGGATAAGTGGTTGCAATTATATTCTCATCAATTGTATCTTGCTTATTACCTGTATTTATCAATTTGAAAGTAAACTTCTCAGTTCTCTCTTCTGCATCTGTTTCTGTTGATGGATATGAGACTATTCTTTCATCTCCTATAACTTCAATTTTAGCTCCAAACGTTTGACCAATATTCGTGGTAAAAGTCTCAAGGGAAGACTCTGAAGTATCGGAACCTGAAGTAGCCTTTACTCTGATATCATAATCATCTAATTGTAATGCTGTCCTCTGCTGACTTGTTAAATTGTCTAAGTCATATTCTGGTAGGGATACAGTCACGGTAACTAGTGATGTTCCTTCTTTAGGAAGGGAAACACTCTCATTGCTCAACGTAGCCCAGTCTAAATTATCATCCAATATAGTCAGTATAATAGTATCACTTCCATCTCCTGTATTCTTGATAGTGAAAGTATAACTAGCTGATTCACCTGGGATTTTTTCAACTTCAGTCACATCAGCTGTTATCTCAACACCTCTACTCAACTGGACGTCAACTTTGAACTGAATGAGGGCCACTGATCTGTTTCCACTAGCACAAGATGCACAGTCAGATACACCTGTAACATTTATGTCATATTGCTTGTCTTCCGTATTTTCAGGAACTGTTATAGATAAAGTTGCTGTTTCAAACGAATCCTCGTCATCTGTTTTATCTTCATCTTCAGCAACACTAACATAATTAGTATTGAAAGTTACTGAGGACCAACCATCTGGTGCCTCTACTGACAAAGAAACCACATCGTCTCCAGAACCTTTGTTAATAACATTAAAGTCAACTGACACCGGAATGCCAACTGTTGCATCAAACGATGTGTCAGTTGCAGCAAACTCAATCCAGTATTCCTGATTTACGATAGTTATGATGCTAACTGTAGTATTGACATACTTTGGTGGAGTTTCACTCTTAGCCTCATCAGATGATGCTGTAAGGTTAATCGTAAAAGCCTTATTGTCTTCCCCAGAAGGTATTGTTACACTCAAATTTACAGTCTCTTCACCACCTGCAGGTATATCTTCTACCTGAAATGATACCGGATCAACAGACCATCCAGAGGGGTAATCATCAATAGTAACTGAAAATGTGTCAACACCAGTACCTTCATTCTGGAATCGAACTGGATAAGTGATTGTTGTTCCAGGATCTCCACTCTTAGAAGAAACTACTACATCTATTTTGAACTGTTTGTTAACACTTACTTTGACAGTTCCTGTATCGTTAGCACTTGGATTATCTTCAGATGTTCCTCTAACCACTATATCATTGTCACCAACAACGGCGTCATCATCTATGTTAACTGTAAGATTAATCGTGGTACTATCTCCACTTTCCAACTCGACCTCATCTACTATAGAAGCCCAATCTGCCTTGTCTCCTTCCAAGGTCATGGAAATTGTATCTTCCCCGTTACCCTTATTCTTGACGATTATTGAATAGGTTAGTTCATCTCCAGGATCTCCTTTCTTAGAACTATCACCAGAAACCTGAACTGAAACTTCAAAAATTTGTTCGACATTTATGAAGGTGTTTCTTGAATTTGTGGTACTTCCATCCTCAGATGTGGCCCTAACTATCAAAATATAACCATTCTTTGCCTCAGTGTCCTTAGGCGGAGTTACTCGAAGTGTTGTGGTATCGTTTGTACCTGCTTGGAGTGTGAATGCAGAATCAC
>CAYSOH010000023.1:0-11123 GCA_964432625.1 uncultured archaeon | reverse complement strand
CCTAGAGATAGAACTCGTATGACGCCCTAGATTATTTTTAATTAAGAATAATGTGTCCAGCCTTCTGGAATATAGACGTGACTAAATGCCATAATATAGAAGAAACAAAGCCCTAAGAATATTATCCTAAGAGGTCTAAAGGTTGGTGTAAAAATATTAAGCCAAAAATAGGAATATAGGAATAGTAGAAGAAATCCCTCTAAAGAAGGAAGATAACCTGCTACTCCATCAGATAGTGAAGAAGTCCCAGATCCACCAAATCCCCACCAATCTCCCCATATGGTGGGTTCTTTTCTTTGGCCAGCGGCACCTCCAGAACCAAAAACCCAAACATCAAATTGAATATTCGGGGTTGTGGCTTTTCCACCGATTAATAACCTTACTAATCCTTCTAATATCCTCAATGGAGCAAAAAATATAATCCAAACAGGGTAGCTAATGTATGGAGCCATGCCCCACAGGGGCATTACTATCCCAAAGATTGTCTTAGCCTTCTGATTTTGAAGAAACGCTGGAGTAGAAAGTTCTACGCCTGTTGTTTCGTATAATGGTTTATCAGAATTTTGACTTATAACTTTTGAACTACCTTCTTTCCATTTACGATATGCAGCACTATCTTGTGAGATGCCGTCATCATCTAAATTACTCATGTCACCACTATTTTTGGTGGGTCCGCCCGGATTCGAACCGGGGATCTCCGCCATGTCAAGGCGACGTCATAACCAACTAGACCACGGACCCAGAGAGATTCTCCAGTTAGGCCTGTTTTAAATAACTTCCAATTTATTACCGAGACCAATTCTAGTTGAAATATCCTCTAAGATACCTAAATAGTCAGCAGGTTTACTGTCTATTAAATCTTGAACTAATGAGTTCAATGTTTTACCAAGTGATTGTTCTTCTTTACTATATTTCCAGGCCCTGCTTGACGTAGCATTAAGACACATCAAAACAGACCATGACAATGATTTAGTCATATTGTTATTTGATGAGGAACTTTCAATCTCCTTTACAGCTCTATTTTTATCTCCAGATTTAAGAAATCGGACGACTTTATCTAATAATTTCAACGGTTCATCTAAAGAACGAAATCGTGGATATTCACTAGTTAAACTATCCTTTACCACTTTATCATAAAGCGATCGTAAAATTTCTAGTGAGTTCTCTCCATTATAACTAGAAGACATCCCTGATGTAAATTTATCTGCAATATTTTGACCAACTGAATTCCAAGTGTGCTCTGTAAAAGTTGAAAGGGTCACAGTATCAAGAATAATAGAATCTGTATAATCTACCAGAATATCCTCTATAATTGCCTCATCTATTTTATTGTGGCCTATTTTAGTCATCAATTCATCCCTTGAGACTAAATTATTGGAAATAATGAAAAATTGTTCATCTTTTTCCATTATCTCATCCTTTTGATAATCAAGAATAGAATTTAAAAGATCAGAATCAACCATCATTCCTTTTCTATAATCACTAAACAAATTATCAGGTACATCTGATATTATCTCAGATAAAGGAGTAGTAACTGAGAGCGAAAAATCAATATCCTGATCAAAAGCTATTTGATGTTTTAAGAAATGACTATAGCTATTCTCCTTGGATTTCAAAAGTCTCTTGTAAGGAATCGTTACTGATTTAGTTATAGAATTACATTTTACTTTTAGACCCAAAGATAATTCACTGGAATCTTTCAATTTTAACGAGGAGCATGTCTCTTTCCACAATTGTTTAGGATAATTGGGTTTGGTTCCAGTGCAAATCAGACCTTTATCCAAAGCGTAGATGTACAATTTATGTTTTTTGACATAATCTAGATGAGCAAATCGTGACCACAAACGATGATGATGGTTCTGTATTCCTATCAACTTCTCTTTAGATGCTCCCGAACCTCTTAAAACATAATTGACTTCACCATGAGGAAAACGTGCAATTGCCATAACTGGAGCTCCTGAATCAAGAATTGTTAATGAAGCAGCATAGGCTTTGGCAAGAGAATCCCTAGGTTTTGATCCAAAAATACCTGATAAAAAACTGGGAGGGTTCAGATATTGTTCCTTAGCCAAATTTAAATCCTTCAAAACTTTAGAGTATATTTCATTAGCAAACGTACCTTCTCGAGTCTGAGGTAAAAGAAGTTCAGGATTGTCCCTTAAAGATTTAAGTCTACCAATCAGTTTTTTTTGTTCTGATTTAGCAGCCGTCTTGGTACCTCTTAGTCGCGTTCTTGTTTTCTTCACTTTTATAACCTCAATTTCGTTCTTACTCTTTCAAAGAAATTATCATTGAATCTTATCAATTCCACAGGTTCTGATGATTTTTTGAATTTAATCTTATCTTCGATTGTTATCAATATCTCTTCCTGCCCATCAATAACCATAACTGCCTCAGGGTTGCCAGTTAATTTAGCAGTAATCTCATATTTTGAGGGTATTACTAGTGGTCGTGCTCCAATTCTATAAGCTGCAATTGGAACCAATATATGAGATTCCATAGTTGGATACAATATGGGAGCTCCTAATGACATCGCATAACTAGTAGAGCCAGTGGGAGTCGAAATAATCAATCCATCGCCCCTAAAACTATCAGCTAATGAACCATCTATATTTATTTCAAAACCCTGAATTCTTGCAACTCTTGATGAATGTAATACAACTTCGTTTAGAGCTGTGCCCACCAGATTCTCATTTATGTATGTGTCAATTCTTTGTAACTTCTGTTTACTGTATTTTCCTTTTTCTAAATTCTTTATTGCAGTAAAAATATCATCCGTATGTTCCATTTCCGTCAGAAAACCAACGCCTCCACAATTTATTCCAAATATTGGTTTATTAATTTTAGAAACAATGTAAAGCAAAGTTCCATCTCCACCAAGTGAAATAACAGCATCACCTTGTAATTCCGCAAAAGGAACGCCCTTCAAACTTACAATTTTAGCTGTTTCAGATTCAAGTTCAAAGTCATCTAGAAAACCAATGACCTTGGTCAATATTTTTTTGATTCCTGAATGCCGTGTATTAGCTACTACTGAAAATTTCACAGGCTCTTATCGAATAGTTATTATTAAGGTAGGCTTGAATATGTAATAAGATGAGATTAGGTGCACACGTTAGTGTTGCTGGAGGTTTACAGAATGCGATTCCTTGGGCTCTGGAAATTGAAGCAGATACCTTCCAGATGTTCAGCAAGAATCAAAGACAATGGATAGCCAAACCTCTAACTGATGAAGAGATTGATGCATTCAAGACACCATTATCGCAAACTGAATTAGGACCATTAATGATTCATGATTCCTATTTGATCAATATGGGTTCACCTGATGAAACTAAAGGCAAGAGGGCTCAGGTAGCTTTTCTAGAAGAATATCATAGATGCGAGGCTTTAGGCGTAGAATACTTGAATTTTCATCCTGGTTCTCACACACATCCTAAAAAGGATATGAGGGATGATAAACAAACTCGAATTGAAGCATTAGAAAGAATTGCTTACCACATGAATAAAACGTTAGAAGAAACAAAAGGATATAAATCTAAACTAGTAATAGAAAATGCTGCAGGTCAAGGAACCAATGTAGGGATAAAATTTGAAGAGATTAAACACATTATAGATTATATTGATGATAAGAAACGTGTAGGTGTATGCATAGATACACAACACGCTTGGGCATCAGGTTATGACTGGAGAAATAATTTTGACCAGATATGGGATGATTTTGGCAATATTGTAGGAATGGATTATCTTGTAGCTCTTCATCTTAATGATTCTAAAAGTGATTTAGGTTCGAGAGTAGATAGACATGATAATATTGGAATGGGAAAGTTAGGTAAAGAAACATTCAAGAGTTTCATGCAGGAAAAAAGGCTATCACATTTGGCAGGCTACCTAGAAACACCAGGAGGTCCTGAGATGTGGAAACCAGAAATAGCTGTATTGAGAAAGTTAGCCAAAGAATGAAACCTTTTGAACAAATAACAAGCAAGATTAATTCAGAATTACACCATAAACTACCAAGAAAATGGAAAAAGATAGGAAATATTGGTATTCTAGATTTATCTAATATAGATACGAAAGAAAGGAAAAATATAGCAAAGATTTATGCAGATGTCATCGGCGCAAAAACCATATTGCAGAAAAACAAAATATCTGGTGAACTGCGTAAGCCAGAAGATACTGAAATATTGTATGGAGATGAGACAGTTACCGAAATTTCTGAATATGGCATAAAATACAAATTAGATTTAGCTGAGATAATGTGGTCTCCAGGGAATATAGGCTGGAGATCTGCTTTGTCTGGCCCTGATAAAGTCTCAGATTTCTATACATTCGATAGACCAAATACGATAATAGATTATTTTGCTGGAATCGGTTACTTTTCAATACAAATGGCCAAAGGATATCCTGAGGCGGAAATAATTGCAATTGATAAGAATCCTAAATCTGTAGAATATCTTTCCTTAAACGCTAAAAATAATTCTGTTGAAAATATGAAAATAATCAATGATGATTGCAGAAATATTGAGATGAAAGCAGACGTAATACATCTAGGATATATTGGAAATACTATAGATTTTCTGGAACATGCACATAATTGCCTGAATGAACATGGAATTGCGATTTTCCACGAGGCCTACAGGAATAGCTGGTTAGGATTCAAGAGCAGGAGTGAATGGGGGACTATTCCTGAGAAATTCACTAAATTAATGGATGAAAAGAATTTCACTGTACAAAAATTTGAAAGAGTAAAATTCTATGGCCCAAGTACAAGTCATATAATTGCTAAATTGAAAAAGAATTAATCCTTGTCTTTATCAATATCACCAAAAAGAGTTTCCAAATATTTAGTTGAACCTTCTAATTTTGAAAGATCACCATCCCAATTCTCTAGAATTGCAGAATTTTCTATCTCAAAGGCCATTAAGGTATCTGTTATTGAATCTTCAGATTCCTGATTCATGATTCCCGTATATACAACAGCTAATTCTGAATAAGCTCCTGATGCAAATTTAACATGGAAATTTCCAAATTGAATATCATTCAAAGAAGAAGTAGTGCTAGCACTAACTGCATCTTCCATGAAATCCTTAACTGCTGTAAACATTCCACCCAATATATCTACATCTGTTTGCTCGACACTCTTTGCAGACAAATTAGCAATAACAATACCTGATTTTGATAATAAGAAAAGATTGTGAATTCTACCTATCTTACCAGGATGTATCAATTTCTCTTGTAACATATTAACTAATTTTGTAAATTCCGTACTTTTTGATCCTGAATCAGCAAGCCCCATCTTTTCAGGTGAAAAATTCTCAACCATGTCTTTGAAATCATCCATATCAATCCCTGCAGAACTTTTCTTAGCTTCTTCTTCAAGATATTCTACTGCCTTGTCAATTGCACCTCTAACTGTAGCTATCGTTGGAGGTTTCAGGAGATAGTCCATGGCCCCATAGCGGAAGGCTGTAATGGAATTCTGAATATCTGTCTCAGAAGTCAACATAACTACTGGCAAGGTTGGCTTTTTTTCCTTGACAATCTTCAAAAGATCTAGACCTGACATTACAGGCATATTGATATCACTGAACATCATCATGTATTCGCGTTCTTCCAATTTAGCAAGAGCATCATCAGGATCTTCGGCTAGAATAAGATTATACTCTGGCCATTTCTTGAACATGAATTCCATAGCCATGCGCACCGCATAATCGTCATCCACAGCAATTATGTTCGGTGTTTCACCATCTGACATAATTACTGATTAAAGGCATATTATTAGAAATTGATTCTAATAATTATATTTTAGTTTTCAGAAATTTATCCAAGGATTCAAGATGTGATTTAATACTATCAAGATTTTCATCCTTTGCAGCAGCTTCAATTTCGGCACCCATATTCGTAATCTCACCAAAACCATACATTCCTCCACTACCCTTAATGTTGTGTCCAAATGTTCGTAAAGAATCAAATGCTATTGATTCTAGATTTTCCTTAATACCAGTCAATTCTTTGAATGTATGATTAATATACATTTCCTGCATTTCAGCCCATTCATCATCATCAAAGTCATCCATTATAGCCACATGAAAATGGACTATTTTAGGTTATATTCTTAAATAGATTATTTGGTAGTGTAACTACATGCTTACTTTTGGAACAACATTTAAGAGATTAATGATTTTTTCTTTATCAGTATTGATATTGATAAATCTTTTCCAGAGTGTAAAAGCTGATAATACAACATTTAATGCAACAGAGAGTAATGCAGCCAATATAGATTTGTTATGGATGCTGATTTGTGCAGTATTAGTTTTTATGATGCAGGCAGGATTTATGTGTCTAGAATCTGGTATAATTAGGAATAAAAATAATATAAATGTTGCATTAAAAAATGTTTCTGATTTTGGTATTTCTATAGTATGCTACTGGATGATTGGTTATGGATTTATGTTTGGTGCTAGTAAATCAGGATTTATTGGTTTAGATGATTTTTTATTTGATCCAACAGGAGCCTTGGAATCTGGTCCAGCAATGACTTTTTTTATATTCCAATCAATGTTTTGTGCGACTGCTGCGTCAATTATATCTGGAGCTGTTGCAGAAAGACTGAAATTCAACAGCTATTTGATTATGACTGCTATAGTTGGAACAATTTTATACCCAGTAGTTGGTCATTGGGCGTGGGCAAATAGCGACGATAATTTTGGAGGTGATGGAACAACTGGTTGGCTATATGATCTGGGTTTCATTGATTTTGCAGGTTCAACAGTTGTACATTCAACCGGTGGCTGGATTGGACTTGCTATAATTTTGATTATTGGGCCTAGAAGTGGTAGATTTATTGAAGGAGAAGCAAGAAAATTTGCACCTAGTAACTTACCATTATCTGTCCTAGGTGTGCTATTACTAGGATTCGGCTGGCACGGTTTCAATGGCGGTAGTAATCTAGTACTCGATGAGGCTGTTCCAGGCATCCTTTTGAATACATTCCTAGCCGGTGCAGCAGGAATTGTAGCTTGTCTTCTTTTTTGGGGTCTACAAAATTCAACCGCTCCAGCAGGTGATCTAATAAATGGATTATTAGCAGGATTAGTAGCAGTTACAGCAAGCGCAAATTGGGTATCACCGATAGGCGCTGTTATAATTGGATCGGGTGGAGGAATAGTTGCATTATATGCTACAAGGCTTCTAGAAAAATGGGAATTGGATGATCCTGTAGGTGCAATACCTGTACACCTAGCTGGAGGTATATTCGGAACATTAGTTCTACCTATATTTGCAATGGAAGAAAGTCTTGCAGGTAATAGCAATCTTACAGATTATACAGGTAATATCAGGATAGACCAGTTTATTGCACAAATTATAGGCATCTGTGCAGTAGGAATCTACACATTTACAGCAAGTTATATTGTCATGAACAGTATTAACCATTACAACCCACTGAGAGTCAGCCAGGAAGCAGAGGATATTGGTCTAAATATCGCTGAACATGATTCGAGCAGTGACCAAATAGATCTACTGAAAATAATGCAGTATCAAAATGATACTGGAGACTTATCTGTAAGGGGGCCAGAAGATCTATTTACTGAGGCAGGACAAATTGGATACCACTATAACATTCTAATGAATAGTCTAGAAGAATCTGACAAGATTATGAGAAAACAAAGAGATGATCTAGAAATAGCCATGGAAAAGGCACAGACTGCAAATCAGGCTAAATCAGATTTCTTAGCCAAAATGAGTCACGAGTTGAGAACCCCCTTGAATGCCATTATTGGTTATAGTGAAATGCTAATAGAGGAGGCAGACGATGATGGTTTGAAGGCTTATTCAGAGGATTTATCAAAAATCAATTCTTCTGGTGAACACCTTCTGACATTGATAAACGATATATTGGATTTATCAAAAATTGAAGCTGGAAAAATGGATTTGCATATAGAAGAATTTGACTTTGCTGGCCTCCTAAAACAGATTGAGGCAACAGCCAAACCATTGGTTGAGAAAAATAAGAATAAATTTGTGATAAAGTGCAAAACACAAAAGCTGAAATTGAAGAATGATCAAACTAAGTTAAGGCAGATCTTATTCAATATGCTCAGTAATGCAGCCAAATTTACAAAAGAAGGAACTATTACACTCCGAATAAAACCTGAAAGCAAAGATAAACTGAGATTTGAAGTCGTAGATACTGGCATAGGCATGAATAAAAAACAAATAAGTAAAGTATTCGAAGAATTCACCCAAGCTGAATCTTCTACATCAGCTAACTATGGTGGAACGGGACTTGGACTTCCAATAAGTAAGAAAATGACGGAAATGATGGGTGGAATCATGGAAGTTGAAAGTGAAGAAGACAGAGGGACAACTTTTTCAATAATAATTCCTATTACTGTTGAGGGCAAAGAATAATGGCCGAGTTGGAAGAGCAGATAAACCGGGTAACTTGTAAATTCAACGAGCAAGAGTTAGAAGACCAATATAAGGAAATGAAATGGGAGAAAAATGGAAATTATATTTGGAATCTAATGTTGTTAGGCCACATAATATTTTTACTAATTATTCTTGATGACATTAAGCAATTAGGCATTCAACCAATTTATATTTCTGTACACATTATATGTTCACTTGCAGTATATTTTCTTCTTTTTTATGAGAATTATAGAAAGAATTATTATGATATTTATTTTACTTTGACAATCCCTATCTTGATGGTCAATGGTGCTTATCATTATTATATGGATCAAGAAGCACTTTTTGGCCCAGGTGCTGCCGCACTTCCTCTACTAACACTCCTATTCTTTACAATATATCCAGTTGATTTTGTTAACAGTTTTTTCATAGTATTAACAACTGTTGCGGCCTTTTTAGTATATCTTTTGGATGTGGGCGTTATATCGGGAGAGCAAATTCCATATCTCTTAGTCATACCATTTGTCTATGGAGTTTTTATAAAAAGATCAAATGAATTTAAGAGTAGAATTGACTATCTAAAAACAGAGGAGCTAAAAATTCTGAGAGTACAAGCCCTGAATGCAAGTAAAGCTAAATCAGATTTCCTAGCCAACATGAGCCATGAACTGAGGACTCCTTTGAATGCCATCATTGGTTATAGTGAAATGTTAATGGAGGAAGCTGAAGATGATGAATTAGATACTTATGCAGAAGACTTAAACAAAATTAATTCATCAGGGGAACATCTATTGACTCTGATAAATGACATATTGGATTTATCAAAAATTGAAGCTGGAAAAATGGATTTGCATATAGAAGAATTTGAATTTGAAAAGCATTTGAGTCAGATTGAGGCAACAGCCAAACCTTTAGTAGAAAAAAATGGAAATGAATTTATAATAGAAAAACCCGAAGGCATTAAAACACTTACAAACGATCAAACCAAACTTAGACAAATATTGTTCAATATGATCAGTAATGCAGCTAAATTCACAAAGAAAGGTACAGTTACATTAGGAATAACTAAATATGACGAGAAGGTCAGATTTGCTGTAACTGATACTGGAATAGGGATGAATGCGGAACAACTAGGTAAAGTATTCGAAGAATTTACGCAAGCCGAATCCTCAACATCAAAGGATTATGGGGGAACAGGGCTTGGACTTCCAATAAGTAAGAAAATGACAGAAATGATGAGTGGAGTCATGGAAGTTGAAAGTGAAGAAGGCAGAGGGACAACTTTTTCAATAACAATTCCCATAGTAGTTCAAGAGGAGAATTAATGACCAAGATATTACTCGTAGAAGACAACGAAATGAACAAGGACATGTTGAGTCGAAGACTAACTAAGAAAGGATACGAGGTTATTTTCGCAATGGATGGTCAAGAAGCAATTGATATGGCCCAAAGTGAGACACCAGATGTGATCTTAATGGATATGGGACTTCCTGTAAAGGATGGGCTTCAAGCTACTAAAGAAATTAAGGAAAATTCAGACACTGCAAATATCCCCGTTATCGCTTTGACTGCAAATGCGATGGCAGAACATAGACAACAAGCACTTGATGGAGGCTGTGATGAATATGAAACGAAGCCAGTGCGTTTACCATCATTACTAGAAAAGATTGAACAATTTACTTAGTCTGGAACAATAACAACCTTACCAAACATAGTTCCTTCTTCAAGAATCTGATGACCTTTTGCGCCATCAGAAAGAGGAATCTCACAATCGATTACTGGTTTTATCGCACCTGAATTCAATAATTTCAATAATTCTGCAAAGTCTGCATGTGAACCCATTGTAGAACCAAGAATAGACAACTGTTTTGAAAAAACATAACGAATATCGGTTTCTGCAATTGGTCCTTTCGTGTTTCCAACAGTAACTATTCTTCCACCTATGCCTGATAACTGAATGGATCTTTTCCAAGTAGGTTTACCAACATTATCTACTACAATATCATATCCTTTTCTGCCTATAACTGGAAACAATTCCTTATGCCAATCTTCATTAGACTTGTAATCTACTACAAATGAAGCTCCTAATTCTTCTGCCTTAGCTTTTTTCTCTGCGCCACCAGCTACAACATGAACCTCTGCTCCAAAATGTTTAGCAATTTGAATAGAGAGTGAATTAACGCCTCCGCCAGACCCCATTACCAGAACATTGTCACCTTTCTGTATTCCTGCCCTAATTACAAGCATTCTATAGGCCGTTAAACCTGCAAGAAGTGGTGCAGCTGCCTGACTAGCAGTCATGCCATCTGGGCGCTTGTGAACGTTCTCTACAGGTACGCTGACATATTCAGCACATCCACCACTAATATGTTCTCCAAGAATACGATATCCTGGGCTCATACTATCCAGACCTTTTTCAGTCCATGAATCCTGCTTTGTAGAGATACCTGGGTCAATGACTACCTTGTCACCTTCCTTCCATTTCCCACCACCATCTACAATAGTCCCAGAAACATCACTACCGCCAATATGAGGCATTTCGAGATTAAGGCCTGGCCAACCTATACGGATCCATACATCTAAATGATTCAAAGCACATGCTTCTACTTTGATCAAAACATGATTTTCTTTATTTTCTATATTTGGTAAATCTCCATACTGCAAGACATCTCTTTCACCATGTTCTTCAAAGTATAGTGCCTTCATATTTT
>CAYSOH010000022.1:8114-11335 GCA_964432625.1 uncultured archaeon | reverse complement strand
TATGACACAGATGGTAGTTCTGAAGGAATTGGGCATTGGGGAGTTATGGCATCAGGTTCGTGGACTAACCATGGAGAAACTCCTGCATATTTCAGTGCTTGGTGTAGATACTGGTTAGGTTGGATAGATCCAGTTTTGATAACTGACGATATTACCAATCTGGTACTTGAACCTATAGAGGATGGGGGAAATGTTTACATGCTCCCAATACCGGGAAATTGGTCTGAATCAAATGAATATTTTTTGCTAGAGAATAGACAAAAAATGAAATACGATTCATATCTTCCTGGTGAAGGACTATTAATTTGGCATATAGATGAGGATGTGATTAATTCTAAATGGAATTCAAATAGTGTAAATAACGATGAAGAGCATAAAGGAGTAGACCTAGAAGAAGCTGATGGCCAGGATGACTTAGACAATAATGCTAATAGAGGAGATAGCGGAGACCCATATGATTCAGGATCATTCACAAAAGACACTTATCCAGATTCACTTGCTTACAATGGATCGGAATCTGGATGGAAAATAGAGAACATTGAAACTGACGGAGACAATATTATTGTTGATATCAGCTTTTTGTCTAAACCTCATGCAGTCGCTGACGCAGATGAAGCGGTAATAGCAGAGGGTTTTGAATTACAATTTTACGGAAATGAATCATGGGATGAAGATGGAAGTATCGTTAGTTACACTTGGGACTTTGGAGACGGAGAATATGCATACATTGACAATCCTGTACACGTTTTTACAGAGAATGGATCCTATGATGTTACACTAACTGTATGCGACAACACTGATTTATGTGATTCAGTTATCCTTAACATATTTGTCAATAAGCCACCAATAGCTGTGGTAGAAATATCAGAAATGGTAATTCTGCTGGGAGATGTTATCACATTTGATGCATCCGGATCCTATGATATAGATGGTGAAGTAGAATTCTTCTATTGGAACTTTGACGATGGATTCACCTCGAATCAAGCAACAACAGAACATGAATTTAGAAATTCTGGATTTTACAACGTTTCTGTTAAAATCATAGATGATCTAAATGATATCACAACTGTATATTATTTGATAGAAGTGATAAACAGGCTACCCATAGTTGACTTTACATTTAATCCTGAAGATGGAGATACAAGAACCATATTCAGTTTCACAGATCAATCATACGATAATGATGGTGATGTAGAAGAATGGAAATGGGACTTTGGTGATTCTGAGATTAGCGAAGAACAAAACCCAGAACATCGCTTTGCTCTGCCTGGTACCTATACTGTAACTCTAACTGTATATGATGATCAAGGAGGAGAAAACTCAACTAGTAGAACCATAAGTGTAGTCAACTCTCCTCCTGATCCAGATATATTCATATATGAAGGTATAAACGAAGGCGAAAACGAGTGGGCTGTTCCAGCTGATAGAATCCTCAAATTATATGGAAATGCATCAACGGATACTGAAAATGATGAATTATTTTTCTCTTGGACTTATGGCGAGGAGAACTTTGATGGAGAAATCTTTGAAACTAACTTACAGGCTGGTTTGCATGATATTCAACTGAATGTTCTAGATCAAAGAGGAGATTCCACAATAGAAACTTTTAGTCTTAATGCCCAAAGTGTTCCGATTCTGTCATTGCCACAATCTGAGATTGATATTTTAACCAATCAAGAATTTACATTCTATAGCAGTACCGAATGGGGAGAGATTGAGCTTTACAGATGGAATATAAATGATGTTAATATAGTCAAAACAACCGATTCGTCGACTATTTTCTCTTCAGAGAATGTTGGAGAATATTTTGTTAGCGTAATAGGGAAGCATGCCGAAACAAAACTTTGGACGGAAGAATTCATTGTTCAAATAACCGTCTATGAAACTCCTGTAGCCAGTTTTAACTTTACTGGAATAATAAATGAAGGTGATTGGGTAAATTTTGATGGTAGAGGCTCTAACGGGCTTGAACTTCAATACGAGTGGATATTGGATGGTGTTTTGCTATCAGGGGATGAGGAAGAAATAACTGCTCTGATTGATAGTGGAGGAACACACACTATGGGTCTTAGAGTAATTCAAACCCCTGTTGGTGAGAATTATCTCGAAAAGGAATTTTATACAGATTACAAGCCATGGGGGATTTTGAGCACTTATCCTTCAGACCCAAGATATGGTGAGGATTTTGAAGTGAATTTGTATGCCTATGATGAGGAAGGTGAAGCTTCTATCGAATTCTTGAAAATAACTGTCTACGATTTTGACGGTGAAAATAGGGCCGAATTATTGTATGCGGATCAAGGATCGAACTTTAACGTTGTATTTGCAATGGAATATACTGGAAACATGGTTTTAGAGTACAAACTAAGGGATGAAATGAATAAGACGAGCGTGAACAGCAGTCAAGTTGAAGTTCTAGGCTGGGCTGATGTATTTGTAGAATCACTTGAGATAAGTGGGAAAAGAGAAAAAGGAAAAACCCAGACAGTGACATTTGTAATCTCAAATTATAATGAAACATATCAAACTGTAATATACAATGGAGATACTGCAAAAGGCCATGTTGACCTCCTAATCGATTCTGAGATTGTAAGCAGTTGGGATTATGAAATAGCACCAGAAGGAAAAAAGAATTTTGAATACAAGTGGGTGGCTACTTCTGGACGACATGACTTTGAAGTTGTAGCATATGTAGTAGATGGGGAAGAGATAAATGATAACAATAATCTCACTAAGTCAATAAGCATTAAAGTTGAAACTAGTACAGGGTTGTTGCCAAACCTCAGCTTTGGGATTATCGTATCCTCCATAATATTTGTATCTTACTTTAGTCGTCGGAAGCCTAATTAACCACAATTATACTATTAGGCCATGGTAGGCAATACTCCACAAATGCGTAGAATACCTGATGAACAATTTTTCGACCTCAGAAACTGGAGTGCTGATAAGGCTGAGGATTATGGAGAAAGTGCATCAATGACTGTGCATACTATGATGCTAAGTAAAGCCGAGCAAGTAAATCAGATAACTACAGAATTACATGATGGTAACATGATACTAATCGATTTTACACCACTTACCTCTGATAAGGAAACTCTGCATAAGATTCTAGCTGAACTGGAAAGAGCCGTAGCGGACGTTGATGGAGATCTGGTAGGAGTCAGTCAAAAGTGGATTGTTATTGCTCCAAAAGATGTTAGGATCTCTAGAACTAAACTCAC
>CAYSOH010000022.1:0-8014 GCA_964432625.1 uncultured archaeon | reverse complement strand
AAAAGTGGATTGTTATTGCTCCAAAAGATGTTAGGATCTCTAGAACTAAACTCACACTTTGAAAATTATATCATATGAATGTTTTAGTTATTGGCGGTGGAATGATAGGTTCTCTCATAGCTGAGGAGCTCTCGTACGATTACAATGTCTCTGTTGTAGATAATAATAATGAAAGGTTAGAAAAGATAAGAACTCGAAATCGGAAAATTCAATGCCTTAATCAGGATATAAGAAAAGACGATGTAATTACCATAATCAGAAATAAAGACCTAATAATTAATTGTCTTCCAGGTTTTATGGGATTTGAAATGCTGGAGAGGATAATTGAAAGCAAAGTTTCCTGTGTTGATATTTCCTTTATGCCTGAGAACATCATGGACCTCTCAGAAATGGCAAAGGATAATGATTGTATTGTCATACCTGATGCTGGTGTTGCCCCTGGCCTTAGTAACCTAATAGCTGGGAACTTAGTAGCTAACAATGATGTTAGTGAAATACAGATAATGGTAGGAGGACTTCCAAAAGAAAAGAACCCACCTTGGAATTACAAGGCTCCCTTTTCTCCAATAGATGTAATTGAAGAGTATACAAGAGAGGCAAGAAAGCGAGTAAATGGTAAGCAAGAAATCAAACCCGCTTTATCTGAGAAATTTCTTTTTGATGTAGAAGGAATTGGGGAACTAGAGGCATTCTTGACAGATGGCTTGAGAACTCTCATGGATGATAAGGGAATCTTATCGAATGTCCCAAATTTAGCAGAGTATACGATAAGGTATCCAGGGCATTGTGATCTAGTGAAAAAAATGCTTAAAGAAGGAAGATTCTCAGAATCAAATATTGATACAACGTGTAAAGAACTGTTTGAATTATGGAAGTTGGAAGAAGATGAGGAAGAATTCACCTTTATGCTGATTATAGCTACAAAAAGTAATGGTGAAGAGATAAGTTACACTGTATTCGATCAACATACGGATGGATGGAGTAGTATGTCTCGTACTACTGGACTAACTGCTTGTGCGCTTTCTAGATTGGTTTTAGATGGAAAAATAGATGGGAAAGGAGTAATCCCTCCGGAAAATATAGGAGTGGAAAGCAACTTGTATAAATTTGTATTGAGTTACCTAAAAGAAAAAGGAATATCTATAGAATCTCACCACTAGAATTTCTTCCAACCTACGGCTACTGCTGCAAGTGCTAATAGAGCACCAAGTTTGAAGACTGCTTGATAGTCAAAATATAGTAGTAATTCCCCAACCAATATACTGCCAAAACCGCTGCCAAGAAGACTAAATGATGACAACAAACCCATAGTTCTAGCACGGAGCTGATAGGGAACAATATCTGCGACAATAGAACGAGCACCAATGAAATATGTCATATATATTGGAATAACAAAAGCAAAAGTTATGAGATATACATTCTGAGTTGTTGAATAGATAGTCATGGATATGAAAACAAAAATACATGCTATCCTAATTGCAAATTCACGGGGATAATTATCAACTAATCTACCTGCATACGGAGCGACTAAGGCATGGACCACTCCACTAAGTAGGACTATCACTCCCATTCCATAACTTGATCCAGTTATCTCTGTTAGATATATCGGTGAAAAGCTAAGGAAAAACATATAGCCTGTGAACAGTAGAAATGTGGTAGTAAAAAGTCTTGACAAGCGCCAGAAGTATGGGGCAAATTCTAGTTCTTCCTCCTTCCTTGTGACTGTGCGCTCAGTAGCTCCCATATATCCAACTACGGCGAATATACCTAGTGATGCCGTAAGTAAAAATGAAAGTACAACGGTAGGATGGGCTGAACCATAATTTTCTGATAAAACAAGAAAGCCTCCGATAAACGCACCTGCTCCCCAACCAAATCCTAATGCAGACTCTAATCTTCCCATTAAAGTGGCCCTTGCCTTAGGATCAAGCTCAGAGAATAGGGTTGCAATCTGAACCATACCTCCCAAAAAGAAAGATTGTATCGTACGAACTAAAATCAAACCGCTAGGACCTAACCATGGAAGAGGAAGATACAATAATGCAGAAACAATAGAACAAAGAACTACCACTTCTCTCCTATTTTTCCAACGATCTGCAATAATACCCCAGAATGTTGAACCTGCAACTAGAGCAAAATTGGGTAATCCAACTACTAATCCTAGAATACGAAAATCTCCCAAGGCTTTAGCTTGCATTCTAACAATGGTAAATGCCAGGCCTTGAGTTATGTTGTAGCACAGTGCTCCAAATAAAGCTAGATGTATCTTATTCTGCACATATTGGCAGAGCTCTTGCTATTTAGCAGAGTACTGCATCTTTTTGACAGGCTACCTATAGAACCTTAGAGGACACATGCAGAATTTGATTGTCATAAAGTTTGGAGGTTCTTTAATAACTGAGAAAACTAGCAGATTACCTAAAGCGAAACTAGAAGCAATAGAAAAAATTGCTGAAACGCTAAAAGGAACTGCTAGAAGAGTAATCATAGTACATGGTGCAGGCTCCTATGGGCATCCTCTTGCTAAGAGATACAACCTTTCGGAAGGATTGAGTGAGGATCCAAAACAAAAAGAGGCAATTGATGAAACTCGAAAACAGGTTCACGAATTGAATCAGATTCTTTGCTCCAGGCTTGCAAGTGTAGGCGTCCAAACAAAAACAATAATCCCGTCAAAAAACATGAAAACAAGAGGACACGACAAAATAGAAAGTTTTCCAGTAGACGAATTCAATGCAGTGCTTGAAGAAAATAAAATACCTGTAACTTATGGTGATGTTACAGATGACCTATCTCAGGGAGTTACTATACTTAGTGGAGATGTAATAATGATGGAACTTGCAAAGATATACAATCCACAGTTATCTATATTCGTGATGGATTATCCAGGAGTTATGGAGGGAGATCCTAAAAATTTAGATGCTAAAGTAATACCTCTAGTAAACTCAGATATTAGAGAATCCGTAAGGAAATACTATAGAAAAGGCGATGGAACGGATGTTACAGGAGGACTAGTTGGAAAATTAGATTGTGCAGCTGAAATAGCAAAATATAGTGAATGTTGGATAACTAATTTAGAAAAATTGGGAGACTGTTTAGAGGGAAAACCAGGCGGAAGCAGGGTGATATCCTGAAAAAGGATGAATTAGGAAAACTTTTCCTGTCTTTAATTAATGATGAGCTGACAATCAAAGGCGCAAGCAAAAAATCTGGTTTTAGTACTGAGAAGATAGCTACTTTAATTTCAAGACCTGAGTCTGAATTATTCTTTGAAAAAAAGAGTGATGAAGAAATTATACTTTGTTGCAGATATGACTGGATATCTGATAGTATATCTAAGAAAGTTGGGCTCAGGGATGGAGAGAAAGAAATCCTAACAGAGATATTGAAGAGTAAATTTCCTGAACATGCGTCAAATTATTGGTCTGAAGATGGAGTCATAAGCAGAGATTTGGAAGCAAGAAACATAGGGGAATGGATAGAAAATGAAATATGTTTTCTTTCAGGCTTTGCTATATGGTTTAGAGAAAAAGAAAAAGACGGGGAAGTCGATCTATCTTCACTTGTATCAGAAGCATTAGGAAAGGAAGTAAATGTTGAGGGACAGATAGACTTTGATAGAAAAAGAATAGAATTATTGTCCGAACTCCCAAGCAATGCACTCAATTTAATAAAAGAAATGAATCCTGCAGGGAAAATAGCTTACCGTAGCATGGATATGGCAATCATTAAAGGACTTTCAGAAGGAAATAATGAGTACGCAGGTGAAATGAAACAAAGGACACAGAGTAGTCAGAAGCCTTGGTGGAAATTCTGGTGATTTAAAGATATGATAATCCAGTCTGAACAAAAATAAAGGCAAATCCAACTAAAATTAAGGCCAATATCTTCAAAATTACAAGATAACTTCGACTTGAGAGAAATGTCTTAGAACGCTCAACCAAAAGCGCTGTTGCAGTTTTACAGATTATGAATATAAAAAAGAACGAAAAGATAAACACAAGAGGGAGCCAGATTTCTACCTCAAAAGCTTTGACCAAAAATGGTGAACCAACCAGAGTCCAATAAATATATGGATTTGGATTTAGAAGATTGGTCATAATTCCCTTGTAAAGAGGTGAATTATCAATATTACCTTCAGATATACGGACACCAGTAATAGTGAAAGTTTCGTACGCCATGTACAATAGAAAACCCGCACCCGCAAAAGAAATAATTGCAAATAATTGGTTATTGTTACTTAAAGTAGAAACCACTAAGGCGCAAAAAAGGATTATAGGGCCATCAGTTATCAATGGTGCCAAAGTTACTTTGAAACCGGCTCGCCAATCCTTCTTCAAAGTTTCAGTTATTACCAATGTTTGAAGAGGTCCTGGTTTGAATCCTTCTACTGCACCAAGTAAAAGACCTGCTACAAGCAATGATTCAAACATTAAATTAATCTTTTACTACTTGCGTACCTGGTTTGTAAAGTTCACTTGTCTCAGGATCTCTTTGCTGAGGATTATGCCTTCTGGATAAATCTCCATTCATATCAATAAAATATAGATATCCCTCTTCCCTTTTAACTCCGGCTTTTGAAACAACAGTCTTCTGACCACCCTGATGCTTCCAAACTGAACCGTCTGATTCTACAAAATACAAGAATCCATCGGGCTTAGGTAATCCTAATTTCTTAACGACCTCAGCCATTACGCCTGATCCACCATAATTCTACAAGGTGTAGGTAATTTATGTGAAGATTTCCTAAGAGCTTCCTTGGCTTCACTAATAAATTCGTCAGTTGTGCGTAAAGTCATTAATTTCTGGCCAGGTTTTACCCTTGCAGCTGTTCCAACGGTTTTTCCAAATGACTGACGCATTCCCATCGAAACCCTGTCCGCCCCTGCTCCCTGAGCTATTTTATTATGTCTAAGAACGTGATGGGGATAGACTCTAACTTTTAGATGATAACCTTCTCTTCCCGCATGAGTTTGAATGTATCTGTTGGCAGTAACTCTAGCCGACTCAAGTGCATTGTGTCTAACAAGGCATTCTTCTTGAGCAGATAAGGTGACCTCTACTTTGAAGTCTGAAGAAGGTGAACCAACATCGAACTGAGTTATTCGGCTGGCTGGGACACCGCCAATGTACTCTTTCCGAGTGTATGCTTTTTTCTTCCCCCTAAACATGTGGGCCGGGTTTTTCTTGGCCATTCTATAACCTACTTCTGGCGCCAGATTATGTTCTATTTAAATCTTTACATAACTGCAATTCGGCACCTTATCATATTAAACCCCAATCTTTGTGAGATTAGTAATGAACATACATGAATATCAGGCGAAGGCTCTCTTCAAACAATACGGAGTTGCAATTTTAGACGGTATTCTAGCCGAAAATGCGGATGAGACTGCAAATGCCTGTAAAGAACTAGGTGGGAAGATATGGGTTGTAAAAGCACAAGTGCACGCAGGAGGTAGAGGAAAGGGAGGAGGAATAATCCTGTGCAGATCTGTCGATGAGGTTTACGAGGCGGCTGATAATCTAATCGGCTCCAAACTAGTAACGCCACAGACAACCACAGAGGGAGTTTCTGTAAACAAGGTATACGTTGAAGAGGGATGCAATATATCAAAAGAGTTCTATCTTGGAATCGTTCTAGATAGAGAAAAAGAAATGCCTGTATTGATGGCATCTAAAGAAGGGGGTATTGAGATTGAAGAAGTTGCTTCCAGAAATCCAGAAAAGATACTAAAGGCACACGTTGACTCTATAACTGGACTTGGAGACTGGCAAGCAAGAGAAATTGCATTCGGATTAGGTTTAGAAGGAAAACAAATAAGATCCTTTATGGGATTTATGAAAAATCTATACCGATTATTTGTTGATTTAGATTGCTCTATTGTGGAAATTAACCCACTAGTTGTGACTAATGACGATGATATTATTGCCTTGGATGCAAAAATTAATTTTGATAGTTCAGCACTATTTAGACATCCTGAAATAGAAAAACTTAGAGACATTGCTGAAGAAGAACCACTAGAAGTCAGAGCTACTGAAGTTGGCTTGAATTACATCAAACTGGATGGAGAGATTGGGTGTATGGTCAATGGAGCTGGACTTGCAATGGCTACAATGGACATAATCAAACTTCACGGAGGAGAACCCGCAAACTTCCTAGATGTTGGAGGTGGAGCTGATTCAGAACAAGTTGCAGAGGGTTTCAGAATAATCCTTTCTGATAAAGGTGTTAAGGCCATTTTTGTCAATATTTTTGGAGGAATAATGAGATGCGATTTTATTGCTGAAGGAATAATAACTGCAGCCAAGGAAATTGAGATAGGAGTACCGCTAATCGTGAGATTGGCAGGAACAAATGTTGAGTTGGGTAAGAAGATGCTTGCCGAGTCAGGATTAGATATCATCGCAGCGACAGATATGAATGATGGAGCAATCAAAGCTATTGAAGCAATGGGTGATAAAAAATGAGCATTTGGCTTGACTCCAGCAGCAAAATTGTCGTTCAAGGAATAACTGGCAAAAATGGGCAATTTCATACTGAACAAATGCTCGATTATGGCACAAATGTGGTAGGTGGTGTAACTCCTGGAAAAGGAGGACAGGAAACCTTAGACTTACCTATATGGAATACAATGAATGAGGCTGTAGATAACGGAGCAAATGTTTCTTGCATATTCGTTCCACCTGCATTTGCTGCCGATGCGATAATGGAAGCTGCGGATTCGCAGATTGAATTGATAGTTGCAATAACCGAAGGAATACCTGCACTCGATATGGTGAAAGTGAAAAAATACATTGATAGTAAGGACACTAGACTCATTGGTCCAAACTGCCCTGGTGTAATCACTCCTGGCAAATCAAAGGTAGGGATAATGCCAGGTCATATACACAGAAGAGGAGACGTGGGAATCATATCTCGTTCAGGTACTTTAACATACGAGGCTGTTAATCAAGTAACTGAAAAGGGGCTGGGTCAATCCACTTGTGTAGGAATAGGGGGTGATCCTGTCAATGGAACTAATTTTGTAGATTGTCTAGAGGCCTTTGAAAACGATAAAGACACAAAATCAATCATAATGATTGGAGAGATTGGAGGAAGTGCTGAGGAAAGAGCAGCCCAATACGCTAAGGAATATGTATCAAAACCAATTGTTGGATTCATAGCTGGAAGGACAGCACCGCCCGGCAAAAGAATGGGACATGCTGGTGCGATTATATCTGGAGGAAAGGGCACTGCAAAGGAAAAGATGAAAGCTATGGAGAACGCGGGAGTCCATGTCACTGAGAATCCATCTGAACTAGGAAAGACGTTAGAAGAGATACTGTAAATCATAAACTTTATATAGAAGTTCTAACGAAACAAGCTATGCGTTGCCTTGGTAAAGTATCACATCTTGACTCCAGAAATCTGGCCATAGTGATAGCGGAAGACAAAGTATCAAAGAATACCAAAGTTTTCAACTCCGAAAACAAACATGTTGGCAGAGTTGTAAACATATTTGGCCCAGTGAGTCAACCTTATCTTGCTATTGCAGCTAAGAAAGGAACTAGAATAACCCGTCTCGTGGGAAGGGAGGTCTATAGAAAATGAGTATCAAATGTCCTGACTGTAGTAGTGATAACATAAAAGACGAAGGTGATGGCATAATGTCATGCAAAAGCTGTGATCTAATCTTTGATGCTGGACCTCAATGGATAAGATACAACCCCGGAAATAACATACCTGACAAAACAGAATTCACAAATAACCAGTCATTACCATCTAAAACAATATTAAAGTGGCAAGAAGGAACACGTTCAGGTGATCTGGGAAGCAAAAGCATCCTGCTGGCATCAGAAGAAATTGAAAGAATTGCAAATGAAATCAGAGTAACTGACTCAATAAAAGAATCTGCACTGGAAATTTTTTCTAGTTCATCAAAAGCTGGTATTGTAAGAGGAAGAAAAAGTGGGAAAGTGGCTGCTGCTGCAGTATATACTGCCTGTAGAATGGCAAATGTCCCAAGAACTTTAG
>CAYSOH010000021.1:0-11469 GCA_964432625.1 uncultured archaeon | reverse complement strand
TGATTACCAATCTTCGAAACAATGCTATTAGAATTCCTATCATTGCCATTACATACCCTATTTCAACAACTAAATTCCAAATACCATCTAGTTTTACTTTACTTAGAATATCTCGTAAGAGCCCTCCTGTTCCTAAATCTATGACATCACTCACTAACATTAGAAATCCCCAGAAAATTAGAGCATGCGCATACCCTGCGACCTTGTCTTCAACAACTTTCCGCTGACCTAACCAGTCGGTCAAGAATTCCGTAACTCTTTGTGTCCAAGAATTAAAGCGATGGTCATCTTTACCCAGCCGAATCAATCTTACAATAAATCCTACTTGGTAAAAATGGGAACCAAGCGCTATGGCAGCCCAGACTAACAATATCAAGTACCATTCTATTCCATAATAATTGTGGAAAGGATCCATTAGGTTGCCCTCTCTTTTTTCGATTTATACATGCTATTTAAACATCACCTAGATTGATTTTCACCTTGAATACATCTCCATCCTTTGCACTCAGTTCATCTCTCAGATACTCAGGTGAGATTACTTCTACAACTCTCTTGTAATGAGTCCTCTTAGGAGATATAATAGCACAATTTTCCACTTTTTTATTTCCATTGTTTAGTGTGCATTTGAAGACCCAAGCCTTCCCAAAGGTCCGCCCTTCTTGTTCAAATCCCTCTATGAGTATTCCATCTGCGGCCTTCATGGCTTCTATTTTTGGGACTTCTTCCTCCTTCAGCCTGAGATTAAAGGTTCCCTCGAATGGTTTCCATCCCAATTTTTTCTCAAATTGAGTCATATATCCTTTCTTTGATATGTAATATCCACCTTCCCCTAGTCCAGTTTCCAGTGCACCACTCATCTCGATTTCCTTTTGTTTTCCAAATATAAGTTCATATTCAGAGAATTCTTTCCGCAGTTTTGAAAGGCCTTTATTCATTATGGTAACTACTTGCCCGCCGTGGGCTAATCTCCTTTCTAGATATCCCTTCTCAACCAATTCGATTAGATATCTAGAGGCAGATTGTTGGCTTACATTAAGTTGTTTTGACAGATTTATGGATGAGACGTGGACTGGATGTCTAGTCCCTCCTTGAAGTGCTAGAAATTTTAGTGTTGAGAGTAACGCAGGTTTCAGTCTTCTCCCTCCTTAACAATATCTTGAAGTTGGTCTTTTTGTTCATCAGTCATATTTTCCATTGCTTTTTTTGACTGATCGACCAGATCTCCCATGATTACACTGTAGATTAGGGGGACTACCGTATTACTCTCTATCTTTGCTTCATAATCGGCTTTGGCAGAATCTCTTTGGTTTTTTAGCTGTTCTGCAGTCATTTCACCCTGCCCTAGTCCTTGACAGGCTTTATCTGTAACAAAATATTTTTCACCGTTATAACCAAGAGGATATGCCTGACAGTTTAGAGGCATATCATGATAAACTTGGCAATTCTTGTTTTCAGAGTCGTACATGGGACAACCCTTCTCGTTTTCTTTTGTCTCAAGTACTAGTTGTGGAAACCCTAGTGACATATCCATTCCGATATTCTGAGCAATACTGGACAAAGTCCCATTCTTTCTCCACCTGGTCAGATCCTCAAAATATACAGGGACTCCATTAACACTGGAACAGTACTGCCCACATCTTACACAGTTGTAGACAAATTTTGGGGTTCTCTTTTTTTCTTTGACGTTCATAATCTACCAGTTTTTGAGTAACATGTTGAATATGGTTAATAACTTTGCTCCTTTATTCAGTTCGTCTAGTTACAAAAAAAAAAACAAACGTGCTTACTATTCTACGCGTAGGATATCAACCCTTTTAATTACCCCCGGCAGTGACGTGAAGGTGTGAATGCTTATGAGAACAAGCAAGATATTAACGCTAGCAGTGGCTTTTGCCTTATTGGCCTCCTTTATGGCGCCAATCCTTGGTAACGGCCCAGTCGCTAATGCAGCGGCAGATGATCCTATCGAGGTGAAGATAGGTCTCTTGAATCCATTGACAGGTCCTATAGACGTCTATGCGCCAGCTTTTACTGACGCAGCAGATTTGGCTATAGCACACTTGAATGATGGACAAGATGACTACCAATTTTCAGTTGTCGAGGCAGATTCAGGATGTGACGGAACTACAGCAGCCTCCGCTGCACAGTCACTAGTTGACTCAGGTGTCGTAGGTATAGCAGGAGCAGCATGTTCAGGTGCAACTCTTGGAGCTATGCCAACCGCAAGAGATGCAGGAATACCAATGGTATCCTACGCTTCTACTTCACCAGCTCTAACTACGGCTGAAGACAATGGTTTCCTCTTCCGTGTTGTCCCAAGCGATGCCCAGCAGGGTATGGCAATGGCATCAATGGCCGCTCAACATGCATGGACTAACCCTGGTTTAATCTATATGACCAATGATTACGGAGCCGGTCTGGCTGCAGTGGTCTCTGGTGCATATGCGATGGCCGGTCAGGATATGTGTGTAGAAATCGGATATGATGACGACACTACGGACTTCTCATCACAGGTCGCTCAATTTGCTGAAGCTGAGTGTGACAGTCTAATCACAGTCACCTATGCCTCAGATGGAGCAGCTTTGTTAGAAGAGATGGCACTACAAGGAATTGTAGGTGAAGATGGTGGACCATTCCCAGTAATGGGAGCAGATGGTATAGCTGACGCAGGTTTCCTAGCCGCTTTCAGTGATCCAACCGCAGCAGCTATGGTTATTGCAACCAAACCTGCTTCAGGTACAGACAGTCAAACGAAGACTGACTTCGAGACTGCTTGGGCAGATCACTATGATGGTGACGATGCAGTAGCTATCTATATCCATGAAACATTTGATGCCATAACCATGATTGGTGAGGCAGCTATGGATGCAGATTCAGCAGATGGAATCACCGGTGCTGAAGTACGTGATGCTATTGCAGCATTGGGTAGTGGCAACGGTTTTGAAGGAGCAAGTGGAACTCACGTATTCGATAGTGTAGGAGATGTAGCAGGATCAGGTTATGATATCTGTCAATTTACTCCAACAGTCGATGAGAATGGGGACCCAACTCTAGTTCTTCTATGTCCAGCACATTGGGACTTAATCGCAGGCTTATCCTTTGATGGTGTACCTTTCAAATTCAAGATTGGGCTGTTGAACCCATTAACTGGACCAATTGATGTGTACGCGCCTGGATTCACTCTTGCAGCAGCAGTTGCTGAGGCTTATGTGAACACGGTAAGACCACTTACTTTCCAGTTCGAAGTTATTATGGCCGACTCAGGCTGTGACGGAACTACTGCAGCTACTGGTGCACAGACACTGATTGATGCAGGTGTAGTAGGTATAGCTGGAGCAGCATGTTCCGGTGCAACCATGGGCGCAATTGATGTTGCAGCCGCAGCAGGAGTACCAATGGTCTCCTATGCATCGACATCACCAGCAATAACAACCTATGAGGATGATGGATACCTATTCAGAGTTGTCCCAAGTGATGCACAGCAAGGTCAAGCCCTTGCAGACGTCTACGGAGCTTCCGGATACGAATATCCAGGTATCATTGCAATGACCAATGATTATGGAGCAGGTTTCCACGCAGCTTTCTTAGATAACTGGGATGGAGACGTATGTGCAGAGTCAACCTACGCTGACGGAACTACAGACTTCTCCTCACAGGTAGCAGCAGTTCTAGATGGCGGTTGTGACTCAGTAGTCATGATTACTTATGCATCTGATGGAGCAGCTATAGCAGAAGAACTCGCAACCCAAGGAGCAGGTCTTCAGATATTCGGTGGAGACGGTATTGCAGACTCACAGTTTGCTAACGAATTCAGTGATGTATGGGCATTAGATGGAATAACTGCAACCAGACCAGCTTCATCAGATCCAACAGAGTATCAGTATCTGTTTGATATGTTCTATGCAGAAGCAGCAGCAGCAGCAGGTTTCGAGGGTGGTATCTACACCCGTGAGACTTTCGATGCAATTGCAATAATTGCACTTGCAGCCGCAACAGCTACACAGACTCCTCTACCAGATGATGGTGTAAGAGAAATGCTGGGAACCTTAATTGGTGGACCAGGTGCACCTCAGGAAGGAGCCAGTGGAACTCATGTATTCGATGCGAATGGTGATGTAGCTGGATCTGGATACGAGATCTGTACTTTCTGGGTAAATGATGACGACACAGTTGAATTTGACTGTCACAGTTCATGGGACCTATTAGATGGTCTTGAGGACAATGGAATTCCACAAAATGAAGATGTGTGTCCATTCGATGATGAAGAGTGGTGTGAAGCCAATGAAGCAGCCTGTACAGGCGAAGGCGATGAAGGAGATCCAGCAACATGTGGAACAAATTTCGCTGCAAAATGTGAAGAAGCAGGTAACGAAGATCATGAAGAATGTGCAGACGTCGAGGAATGGTGTTCAGCAGGCGACCCAGGTGGCGATGATGCTTGGGACGAATGGGATACTGCATTCTGTGGTGGATTCAACCCTGAAGAAGAAGTAGTCGAAGAAGAAGTAGTCGAAGAAGAAGTGGTTGAAGAAGAAGTGGTTGAAGAAGAAGAACCTGAAACCAACAAAACTGCCGAAGCTGAAGAAGAGGCAGATGAAGTTCCAGGCTTTGGTCTGTTATCAGCAGTTGCCGCAATCGGTGCAGTATTACTTCTCCGCAGAAGACTCTAAGTAGTCTGAAGAGAAAAACCTCATAAGCAAAAAGGGGCGGTCGTCTTTGACGATGGCCGTCCTGCTTAGGGGCTATCTGTTATAGGTGCCCCTACAGATACACCGTTACCACGAGGTAGATTTGGATAAAGACGAAGAGAACACAGCGGTAAGAAGATGGATGATTGTATCTTTTACCTTCATCATTCTTGGGTTCTTAGTTGGTCTTAGTAAGATACGGGATCTTCAAGATGGAGTTCCCGCTAATCATTACGATAGGGCAATGGAACATTTGCATGTAGCCTATGTATTCATTCTTGTAGGAACAATCATAGCTTGTTTTGTTAGTTTTAGAGGTCTTTTCCAGAGGGCGACATTTTCTTTTTTACCTGATTTTGTTGAGAAATCATCTAAAGAAATTAGTAATACATTACACACGGTCCAAGAACACCCCTCCATTGTAAAATCTAATGTAAGAGACGCCTGGGATTCCGTCCCTTTTGGCACACGTTTTGCAATGTTAGCTCTTTTTGATGCATCAATTGGTCTCCGCTACCAATTGAGTATATTTTCAACTTTGATATATGGTGATCCACTCTGGATGATTAACTTTTTTGAATTCGTTCTTTCCAGTATGTATATCCTTTATTGGTTATTGAATACATTGCAGGGTTGGACTAGAACAACAGCTATTTTCCTATCACCTATAGCTATTCTTCTTATCTTTGCTTTTTGTCTAGATCAGCTTTTTATCGGACAAGAAACGACCACAGATCCAACCTTTAGACTGAGTTCTGTTTTTTGGAGTGGCCTATACTGGGCAGCAGCGTACCTAGCTATAGCCGTGGGCCTTACTTTGACTTATAAGGTTCAAAGATTTGGTAATTTTGCTCAAGCAGAGATGATGCTGTTTGGAGCTTACGTTGGATTCACAATGATGTGGAGTCCCTTCTTCTATACTTTAGTAGAAGGTGAGGAAGTTCTCAATATAGATGTCAAGAAGGATGATGTTCTCACTTGGGATCTTCTATTTTGGGCATGCGTAACAGCATTCGTTCTCACGGGTCTTCTGGGTGTTCTAATCGACCGCCTTGTTTATCGTAGATTCCGAAAGAATAATGCCCTTCCGCAGGCGATGATGATTGCTTCGTTAGGAGTAGCGATGATGCTTCGCGGGATTCTGTACATAAGATATGGTGCAGATCAGTATCTTTTTGTTCCAGATATAGACTGGCGTTTGTCTACATCCAGAACTGAATTTTCACATGATGATTCACCATCATTATCATTAGGATTCTTGGGCGATATAGGTTGGCCAGATTGGATGAATCAGACCATGCGTCTTCGTTTTGGGGAACGAACAGCTGAAACTAGCTATGAAGGCATGGATCAAACATCCTGTTCAGAGCTTGGTAAACCTGACGATTTTTCCTCGAGTTGGGATGCCTCTTCAGGTCTCTGTAATGTTACAGAATTTTTGTCATTCAGAGAGATGGATGATACAGCCTATTTCTTACAACACACAAAGGCAGCTCTGATAATTGGTGTGTTTGCTTCCGTAATACTGTTGCTTATCATGCTCAATATGACTCGTCTTGGCCGTCAGATGAGGGCCGTAGCAGATAATCCAGACCTCGCAGCCTCTTCTGGAATAAACGTCGAACGTGTGCATATGACTAGTGCCTTCCTTGCAGCAGGGATATCTGGTTTCGGAGGTGTTCTTTTTGGCATGTATGTCCGAGTAAATCCAAACGTTGGCCTTACAATTCTTCTCCCAGCTTTCTCAGTTATAGTACTTGGTACTTTAGGCTCAGTCAGGGGTGCTTTGATTGCATCAGTGATTGTAGGTATGGTTCGTGCGATTTCTGCACCAGTTCTCAACTCAGCAGGTAGTGAACTGGAAAGGTCTTCATACGGTGCTTTCGAGGAAGCTATGCCCTACATGTTTCTGATAGGAGTCTTGATGCTAATGCCAAAAGGTCTTGGTGACGCATTAGAGAATTGGCAGATAGAGAGAGCCCGAAACAATAAAAGTCCTTTATTGAGTTTGAAGAATTTACTTTTCATTGCATTACTCATACTTTCTATTGCTAAATTTGGTCTCTTTGGATTCATATTTTGGGGATTACTGGTTTTCTTTTTCTATCTTTTTAGTTCTTTCAACGTTGGTTCCTCAATCGGGTCTTCAGTCAAATTACCACCAATTCCTGAATTACCATATATATCAGATCAATTTAGAGAATTCAGTACATCTCAGAAGGTTCTTGTATTTGGGGCAGCAGCTTTTCAACTTGCGGTAGTCAGTATACTTGATAGCAAGATATCTGGTGTAGGTACGGGATATTATCTTCTTGATTTCACGTTTATTCTTCTAAGTCTATTTGGATTGGTTGTACTATATTCAACTATTGCATCTTCAGTTCCTGATTTCAACAAAATATATGGCTCTACGGAAGGTTTAAACTATGTCCAGAAAAAACAGCTATTGGGTTTATCGTTGCTTGGAATCGCCTTTGTTTATCTGATAGATTATCTTGTTTCAGGGGCGGGCTCCATTTATCTAGCGATGGATTATGTTTTCACCATTTTAGAAGCTTTCTTCTTTATTTTATTTGTATTCACAATCTTCTTTTTTAGAACTGAATTATTTTCTTTAAGTTCCAAGCAAAAAGCACTCCCTGAGTTGCAGAAGTGGGGTATTCTTTTTGGATTCATAATTTCCACAGTTTTTGTTTATTATTTGGATACTGTGACTTCAGGTCCAGGTACTATTTACTATCTAATTGATGCCCTGTATCTTTTATTAATTATTCTTGGTACAATTGCAATTCTCACTAGTATTGCTAACTCCCGTGCAGAAATTTCTCATAGAGTGAATCTTTTGTTTGTTACAGCAGCAGGTTTGTTGCTCTACTTTGAAGATGTCATAGAACCTAGTTTGGTGAGAGACACTGAATCTAAGATGTACGTGAAGGAGATAGCTTATCTGTTCTTAGTAATTAGTTTCAATGATTTTATTCGATTAGTGTTAGGAACATTCTTACAAGTTACTGAGAATTTAAACAGGATTTTCAAGGATTTAAAGGAACAAGTTTTGACGTATGTCACTCCTTCATTTTTGATTTTAGGTTTTGTATTTTACACATATGTTCCTCACGAGAGATTAAACTTTGATCATTTTATGTGGCTTGGTATTTTCTTAATGGCATACTCAATCAATCCCTTGACAAAGAACATTTCTAAAGGTTTTGAGATACTACAGCGTAAGCTTTGGTCTACCATTATGCCAGCCTCACATGCACAATATGGTCGTTCCAGTGAACGGGGTTCATGGCTTACCTTTGCCTTTTTCCTTGTAATCCTAGCTTATTTAGCTTGGTGGTTACCAAGCGTAACAAATTACACTAAGTCGATGCAGATTTCTAGGATAATCGTCCTAGTTTGTGTATTTTCAATTTTAGCATTTTCTTTGAATTTGCATACAGGTATTACAGGAATGACCAACTTTGGAGTTATCTTCTTCGCAGGTATTGGGGCAATTACTCTTGGTATTCTGACAGTTCCAGAGGATAGGCCAGGTGGACATGGCTGGTCACCTATCTATGGTCTTTTTGCAGCAGTCGTAGTGTCGGGAATCGCAGGTTGGCTTCTAGCGTATCCGACTGCAAGGTTGCGTATGGATTATTTTGCAATAGTCACGATTTCTTTAGGCGAGATAGTCCGTATTTCTATGAGAGCCGAACCCTTGCTTAGGGCAGGTACTGGGACTACGGCCATAGGAATTCAATTGTATAAATTGCCTCTTCAAGATTGGTGGGAATCAGGTGTGGACAAGACTGTTGGTGAATGGTTTAATTTGACAGACTGTAAATTAGATCCATCAGAATGTGTTGGTGCCCCTACTCTAGAGGCACCATACTTTGTTCTACTTGCCGGCATAGCACTGGTCTCATTTTTCTTAATCTGGACGCTTGTTGAAATGATGATTAATTCTCCGTGGGGGAGGATATTGCGCGCTATAAGGGAGGATGAGGAGGTTACGATGCACCATGGCCATGATGTATTCCATCATAAGGCGACGAGTTTGGCAGTAGGAGCAGCCTTGGCCGGTTTTGCTGGTGGATTATGGGCTTGGTTGAATATGAGCATTCTAGATGACTTCATCAACCCTGTGAAGTCGACATTCCTTATCTGGGCTGCCTTTATTGTTGGGGGAAGAGCCAATAATCGTGGAATGGTCATTGGTGCGATTATAATTGTTCTGACAGAATTTGTGTTCAATCTCATGGTCGTCGCTCGAGGAGACTCAGACAGTATCTTTCATGATAATGTAGCAGGAATAGATGCATTCTTTTACTGGTTAATCATAGATGTTGTTGGAACTTTTAACAGTGATCTTTCAATAATAGAACCATTTGGTTCTTTAGAACCAGATAGAATTGAGATGCAGTTAGTGTATCTGAAACTGGTTTTGATTGGTTTTGTCATAACAGCCAGTTTGTTACTTTCAGAGAGAGGATTAATTCCCGAGGTTCCCAAAAGACCTGATAACCCCTCACTATCTGAAAAAAATCTTATTGATTCTCAAGGAGGGGAAAAATAGTGGCATCTGTCCTTAAAGTTTCTAATTTAACAAAAGACTTTGGTGGTCTGAGGGCAGTGGATGATGTTACCTTTGAGGTTGATAAGGGAGAGTTTGTTGGATTGATAGGCCCTAATGGCTGTGGAAAGACCACCACTTTCAATTGTATATCGGGACTTCTTGATCCGACAGAAGGTGAAGTTGAGGTTTTCTCCGAAAGAGCTACAAACCTTAGACCAGATGAGATACAGAAATTAGGATTGACGCGCACGTTTCAGCACACTCGCTTGTGGCGAGAGATGACTGCTATTGAGAATTTATTGATACCACCTAGAAGTCAGTTTGGAGATAATCCTTTGACAGCTATAATGTCATTTTTCTACAAGGATGAGGAAAAAGCAAGAGTCTCTAAAGCATATGAGACTCTTGAAGAACTGGAGATAACTCACATGGCCCATAATCTTACTAGTGAATTATCTGGAGGGCAGAGCAAGTTGGTCGATATTGGAAGAGCTATGATGGGAGAACCAGAATTCCTATTGCTGGATGAGCCGGTTGCAGGAGTTGCAGGACCATTAGCAGAGAAGATTTTCAACAATTTACGTAAAATAGTGAGTGAAAAACAGATCTCCGTGCTTGTCATAGAGCACAATATGGATTTCATTCTTAGGAGAGGAGTTGATCGTATAATTGTGATGGATCAAGGCAAAATCTTGATGCAAGGAACACCTGATGAGGTTAAGGATAGCAAGGAAGTCATTGAGGCGTATCTTGGAGGCGCAGCATGAGTAGAGTCCTAGATGTTACAGGTCTGGAGGGAGGGTATGGCAAAGTTCAGATAATGAACAATGTAGACCTTTACGTTGATGAGGGAGAGTTTGTCACAGTGATAGGCCCTAATGGCTGTGGAAAATCTACTTTCATCAAGATTGTTTTTGGTATAGCTACATATTACAAAGGTAGTGTAAAACACAAAGGAGAAGAGGTTTCAGGATGGCGTACAGACTCCTTGGTGAACCGAGGAATAGCATATGTACCTCAAGTTGACAATGTTTTTCCTAGTTTATCAGTTCGGGAGAATCTTGAGATGGGAGGTATTAACCTTCCAATTACCGTTCTTGAGCAGCGTATAGATCGCTCACTAGAAATGTTTGAAGACTTGAAACCAAGAATGAATGATGTTGCCGCTTCATTATCAGGCGGTCAAAGACAAATGTTGGCCATAAGTAGAGCATTGATAAGTGATCCTGACTTCCTTCTTCTTGACGAACCAACTGCCGCACTCAGTCCACTTTATCAACAGCAGATAATAGATAGAATTGATGCACTTAGAGAGAAGGGAATAACGGTTCTTATCGTTGAACAGAATGCTCGTTTATCATTGTCGCGTTCAGATAGAGGGTATATCTTTTCTAATGGAAAAGTCGTCCATACTGACGCAGCTAGTAGGATACTTGTCGATCCTCAAATCAATGAATATTTCTTGGGCACCAAGAAAGAGTAGTTATCTTTGATTGAACAACCTAGCGGCCGAAAATTGCTAGTGACTAATCTGTTGATGTTATCAGTCGCCTTGTTTTGGGGCGTTGCTTGGCCAGTTGGCCGAATCCTAGCCACAGATTTGATTGATTATCCTTTTTCAGTAATGTTTCTTAGGTACACTTTTGCACTTCCCGTTCTGTTTGCCTGGATGTGGTATAGTGAAGGGAACACAAAACCTGCGAGTGACGATTGGAAGCCTTTGTTTTTCATGGCCTTTACGTCAGTCTTTCTTTACCAGATAGGGTATATGTTCGGAATGCAAAAAACAGCGGCCTCGGATGCTTCTTTGGTCATTGGTTTCAACCCAGTGGTTGTGTCTATCCTTTCAGTATGGTTCTTTTCACATCGTATGAGCAGAGAGGGGGTGTTTGGTGTATGTCTCAGCTTTACAGGAGTTCTCCTAATATTCCTTGCTTCACCTAATGTTCAAATCGATTTTAATGAAAGAATCATTGGAAATAGTTTGATAATGTTTGGAGCCTTTGCCTATGCTCTTTACGTCATTTCAATGAGAAATTATGTCCTTAAAGGTGGTAAAAAGCAACTTAGTTCGTTAGCCCTAATCGCTTGGGTTTCCTTGCTTGGTTGGTTCATGTTTATTCCTTTTGTTGCCTATGAGGCTTCATGGAATCGTAGTTGGACACAGGAAGAGTGGATGCTGATAGCATATTTGGGCGTCCTATCCACGGCCCTTTC
>CAYSOH010000020.1:6724-11816 GCA_964432625.1 uncultured archaeon | reverse complement strand
TGTCAGTGAATAGTTTTTTCGCTCCTCAGTTTCAAAAGTTTATAGATAATTATAGCGGCTCTATGCACCTTCAATTGTATGTAGAACATAGTTCTAAGGAAGAGGAAAAATTAGGAGCACTTGGCGCTCTGAATTTACTTTTCAACGATTTAGAGATTAGTGGACCTGTGTTTATTGCAGGAGGAGATAACCTGTCAGATTTTGATCTTAGGCGAATGGTAACTGTTGCTGAAGATACAGGCAAGGATGTGATTGGTTTGTATGATGTGGAAGATGTTGAACTTGCTAAACTGTATGGAATTGCTCATCAAGAGGGAAATCGTATAATCGATTTCGTTGAAAAACCTTCCAATCCACCCTCAACACTAGCGGCTACGGCATATTGGCTTCTGTCAAAGCCAGGAATTTCTAGTTTCTTGGAATACATTGATTCAGGTGGAGATAGAGATGCCCTAGGTAATTTTTTAGTTTGGAATGTCAAAAAGAACGACGTTCGTTCAGTTGCTTTCCGAGGAACATGGTATGATATTGGTGGCTTGGAGTCATATAGAGAAGCACAAACTTGGCTTTCAAACTAAACTGAGGTTTTTTTTAGAACGGTTTTGTCCTGACTACAATGGCAACAGATTTCTCACTCTTGGCAGAGGTATTTGTCATAAGTTCACTGTTCCTTCTTGGAACAGGTTATTTCCTATCTAGTAAAGATCATGTTTTTCTAGGGAAGCGTTTTCCTTCAATTTTAGGAAATAAGTTTAACATTCTTGGCTGGTTCTGTCTTGGATTATTTTGGTGGACAGAGGTAGAGTACTATATTTTCGCTCAGGATCCAGTAAATGCATTGTTTTGTGCAGCAGCCTTGCCTTTCTTTGGGTATTTGGCTTATCATGAATACCAAAGTATACTATGGAATCAGAAGTACGAACCATTACGCTGGTTAGCAGCAATGACGGTTGTAGCCGGTGGAATCTATTTCTTCGTGGAACGAGTTCCATACCTTTCTGGTTGGTTCATTCATCTTGTGGCTGAGCAATCAATTTGGATTCTAAATACATTTGATCTTCAAACTAGTCTAGGTCCAATTGATTACGGCGAAGGTTCGCGCATTTATCGACCAGGTTCGGAATACCAAGAAGTAAGAGTGTCAGTCGAAGGAGAGGATTGGAAACATCCTCTTTCCGATGATGTCAACATAGTTCTTGCTTGTACGGCACTACAAAGTATGATTATATTTGTTGGAGGTGTGATTTGTACTAAAGCTCCACTTCGCAGCAGATTGAATGGATTCTTAGTTACAGTACCTCCAATATACATACTAAATTTGATACGTAATGCCGCAGTTATTTGGTTGACATATGAGTACGTCTGGGGAGATGACACCTTCTTTTGGGCACATGCAGTTTATGCAAAGATTGGTAGTTTAATCGCTCTTGTGATTCTAGCCATAGCTGTTTTTCACTTCTTACCTGAAATGCAAGATTCCATATTAGGAGTAATAGATCTTCCGTTACGGGAAGCTCCAGAAGGTGCTAAGAGTCTACCTTTTGCCAAAGGTATGCCTATGATGGTCATATACATCATAGTTATTGGCCTGATTCTTTTTCCATTCGGGGCTTCGGCCGGTTCAATCAGTAATCAGGGATTTGATTCGGGTATGCCCCTTGAGGAAATGTATACATTATCCTTGATTTTGATTGGATTGTCTATTTTTCTTCTTTTCTTTTACAGAGACCCTCACCGAGAGATTCAAGAGGGAATAACTAGCCCTGCAGATGGCCGAGTGCAGAGAATTTACGAGAGAAGCGGAAAAATGCATATCTCTATTTTCATGGGACCTCAAAACGTTCATGTCAATAGATCACCAATTGATGGCGTTGTAGTGTCCCAGAAACATATTGATGGAGGATACAAACCTGCATTTTCAAAGGATTCAGATCAAAATGAAAGATTGATAACCAAATTGGATACAGATATAGGTAATTTCAAAATAACTCAAATTGCAGGCATTCTAGTTAGGCGCATTGTAAGTTACGTTGAACCAAAATCAAAATTATCAAAAGGGGAGAGAATAGGTTTGATACATTTTGGTTCAAGAGTTGACCTGAGTTTTGAGTCTGCAGGTATTGATGTCAAGGTTTCCGAGGGAACTAGTGTTCTAGCAGGTCAAACATTGGCTATTTTCACTCCTTTTTCCTCGCTGTCTGTCTCTGAGAAGATAATGAAGGGACCCAAACGTTTATTGTCAAGGATACAGGCTTCAGTAGAAGATGAGTTATTTGAATCTTAAGAAATTGTTCAAACCTTTAACGCTTCTTTCTTATGCAGACATTGCCACACTCACAAGTGCATTTTTGGGTTTTTTAGCTATAACCTACATAATCGATGGTTCTGTAGAAAGTTTCACAGTGGCTATGATAATTCTTCCAATTTGCGCTATTGTTGATGGAATGGATGGTGCTCTGGCACGCCGTTTTGGAACTAAACACGATTATGGAAAATATCTTGATTCAATATCAGATTCCATCTGTTTTGGAATAGCGCCTTCTATTCTTGTTTATTCAATGTATTATGACATTGGAAAAGGTCCAGCATTAGATTTTATTAATGATGACCTAGAGTTTAATTTTCGCTACAATATTGATAATCTTGTAGCTATCACTGCAGCTTTGATGATTGCTTTGTTGAGCATATTACGTCTTGCAAGATTTACAAGAGGTACACAAGGTGAGAACAAATATTTTTCAGGTCTTCCAGCACCTGGATTAGCTATGTTCATAGTCGTAATATCGGTTAAGTTTTCCGTTGTCAATGATTATTATTCTATTTTGATACCACTATCAATCGCTCTTGTCTCTCTACTAACAGTCACAACAATATCTTATGCAAAAGCTCGTGCTCAATTTAGAAATCCAATATTAGCCGGAATATTGGTATTGATACTCACAAATGTTTTACTTTACTTTGATAATCCTCTTTGGGAAACCATGTGGTATCCCGCCTTCGGTTTGTATCTGGTCTACTTTGCACTTTTACCTGCAATGATTAACACAGGATACTTCGACAAGTAATTACTTTATTCTTCTTCGATAGACAATTGCAGATAGAATCAGAATTACTGATATGAATGAAGGCCCAGGAAGTAAAGAATCCGTATCTCCGCTACTACTTCCTCCTTCCTCAGCTACCTCACCTTCTACGATTATAGTGACCGTCACTTGTTGTAGTGTCTCGAAAAGATAACCACTTTCAGTTTCTGTTGCAGACAACATTTTCATTGTAAATGTATAACTTCCTGGTAAGACCTCTCTAGCAATTACTGCTAAGGTCCCCCAATCCATAGTGTCACCTACATCTATTTCTAAAGGATAAGTAGTAGTTTCTGCAGGAGAGACAGCAACTCTCCATTCTTTGCTATTCTCATCAAAGTATAGATCACTTCCGGTAGTTCCATCAGGCATGCTCAGTTCAAATGCGATTTCTACATCCACGTTTCCTCTATTCTCAACTAAGAAATTAACAGATGCAGTTTGAATCTTGTCTGCTTCAATGGTAATCTCAAATTCGCTAGAAGTCATGCATAAGCCGTTTGCATCTGTTAGACACATAACAACATCTAAATTCTCTTCAAAGGCTTCTTGAACAACTACATTGTTGACAGATTTCGCGAATTCCTCTTCTCCACTCATCACAAGAACTTCTAATCTGTATGTGGCCTCAGCAGTTCCTTCAGGAATGACAACAGTAACAACAAATTCAGTTCCATCACCAGGTCCTAGTTCGACTTCAGTAATGGAGGAAGTAGCCCATCCGGCTGCGTCACCCCCAAATGTGACATCAAATTCCTGATTGCCGTTTCCATCACTAAGCAGTGTGTACTCAAACACATCTGATAATCCTGGAGCAATAGTCTTCAGTCCTACGCTAGTTCTAGTAAGTGTAGCTCCAGTTTCCAACTCCTCAACTATGACCTTGATTGCCTTATCATCATATTTATCCTGGTCATTTCTTGAAGTTGCCCATATTTCGATATACGCGTTCCCGTCATCAGCGTCTTCAGGTACATTGATAAGACAACCTACAGTTTCTTCACCTCCAGCTCCAATTAATATTTCGTTATCGTAGAAAGTAACCCATGCACTTTCAGCACCTCTTGATTCCAGATCAAAAGTATCCTCAGCGTCTCCGGTATTACGTATAGTTACAGAGAATTCAACTTCGCTTCCAGCAATGACTTCCACTTCAGCGGTATCAAGTTCTATCTCGACATCATAGTTGGTTGGAGTATCTGTAACATGAACGTTCAATTCAAGTGTCTCTGTAATATCTCCTCCAGTTACGTGTACCTCAAGTCCATAATCACCATCTGGAGTGTCTTCAGGTATTGTAAGTTGCAACTCAATCTCACGGTTCTCGTCACTTTCTAGTTCCATTTGGTTCGCTATCATTCCCCATGAAGCCGCTTCTCCCGTCATCTCAATTTCAAATTCATCCGTTCCAGTTGCACCATTTCTAATGACTATGTCAAAGGTCACCTTGTCTCCAGAACTTCCCTCTTTATTTTCATTGAACGTGGATATCTCTGGCACGTGGACCATGCTAACCTCAACATCAATATCTTTCTGATTGTTACGACTATTTTCATCACTCTTCATTGTTTCTACAATGATAGTTACATCACTTGGATTTCCACTCTCCCATTCCCAATCAACAGTTTCCTCTTCCCCAGAAGCTAAAGGTCCAACGACAGTACTATCGGACCACAATTCATCTCCATTCTCATCTAACACTCTAGCCTCGACATCAAAAGCAGCCTGGTCTTCAGAACCATAGTTCTTGATCACGCTTGTGAATTCTATAGTTGAATTCTCTTTGGTTTGTCCAGTAATCTCAAGCAGATCGACACCGACATCATCAGCAGCTGCGGCCGCCCTCAACCAATCTAGGCCACGCCCCACCAGATCCTCACGATCATCCGAACTATTTACAAAAGCAAATGTGAATGGAGATAAAATCAATCTGTAATCTCCATCGTAATACAATGAAGAGTTGAATATCTGTGCAGCACGATTCCAGTTAGTCATTCCAGATTCCATAT
>CAYSOH010000020.1:0-6624 GCA_964432625.1 uncultured archaeon | reverse complement strand
GAAGAGTTGAATATCTGTGCAGCACGATTCCAGTTAGTCATTCCAGATTCCATATCATCTGAGAATACTGTGCCTGTCACGTCACTGAGTTGAACATCATCAAAATACCATCCTTCATAGTTGTCAGTGTAACTGTCTGCACCAAATCTGAACTTGAATCTTACATCCTCTCCTGAAAAGTTGGATAGGTCAAAGGTTGCTTGTACCCATCCATCCGAAGAACCGTAATATCCAGGTTCATAGTCAAGTCCATAAACTGAATCAGCAGGATATTCACCCCCTTCTTCACCATCCTCATCTTCGTTAGGAGTGATTACTTCCCAAGATTCACCATTGTCTGTAGAGATTTGTACGTTTCCTCCATCGTAGGGAGTAGTTGGACTATCAGTATCATAGTAATGATAAAAGCTCAATTGCCCATTCAAATTCAATTCATACGAGTCAGAAGTGTAGATGGAATAATCCCAACCATTATGGTATTCTCCATTATTCTTGGACTCGTCTCCAATCCACATTGAGTGTGTTCCGCTATACGCCTCACGATTATCGTCTTCTTCTGTATCAACTATGTGCCACCAGTTTCTCTCACCAGTATCAAATGCACCAATAGCTTCTTCTCTAGGCCGTATCCAGTCCGCATAATCATAAGGTAGAATTGAGCGGTCATCAGTTCCATACTCTGCACCACCAAATATCTCATCATTAGATAGTCCAACAAGTGGATGAGGCGTGCTCGAACTGTGTTTGACGTATTCGACCATAAGGTAATCATGTTCAAATGTTCCAGCTTCACGTTCTCCTGTAGAACTATTGAGTGCAGTCATGAATTGTTGCCCCATAATCCACATGTTTCCACCAGAATCTAGGTAGTCACCTATGCAATCCTTCCACTTTGTATTGTTCCTCTGATGATGATCTCCTTGAACCCAGATAATAGCATCATACTGTGACATTAAGTCAAGTGTTGGGTAAGGATTCATTTCTCCAAATCCAACATCCTTATCGTATGGTGTAGTGTATACATCATAACCTCTGCTTTCTCCATCGTTGAAATATTGCTGTAAGGTCTCTTTCATTCTCGTATCTATTTCGTCAATATCATAGTAATTATTGTATCCATTATTCTTACCGAAGTTTGCATCAATCAACAATACTTTGTCTCCTCCAGTCTGTTCATAATAGAAAGGTGTAGCAGTTATGTTTTGACTATCCTCCGTATCAGGATCATCTCTACTTGTTACAGTTACTGAGAATCCGTGTTGATCACCAATAGGAGCTAAGGTTGGTGCTATCACCACAGTTGTGAAATCATAACTGGAACCAGAGGCTAGATACATTGTAGTGACATGTGACACAATTCTCCAGTCATCCTCTTCACCATATCCAAGACTTACATCGTAATATCCGCTCTTTTCCCCAGTATTGGTGGCTGTAAAGTTGAAAAAGACAGATTCCCCGGAGAGAACGTCTTTGGCTTGTTCCTCAACAGCAAGTGCAACCTGATATCCACTTTCAGCAACATCTATGACATGTTCCTTTGGGTTGTTTCCAGCTCTTCCATCACCTTCTAACAAAGTTTCGACTCTTATGGTATAGGTTCCTTCAGTGCCTCCATCCCAAGTCCAATCCAAGGTTACGTTATCCTTGGAATCAAGATTCTCTATAGTCTGTATTTCACTGTAAACCACAGTCCCATCATCACGAGTTACGTTAGCTCTAACATCAAATTCATCATCTTGATCCTCAGTTCCAAAATTATATATTTCAGATTGGAAATTTACCGCTCTTCCTGGTTTTGCAGTATCCGGAGCTTCTAATTTCTTAGTTCCTACATCGTTAGGAATTGCAGGTAAGCTGTAAAGCGCAAAATCATCTACGTACAATCCTTCATACTGTGTGAACGTATCAGATTCAAATCTAAGTCTGAAGCTAACATCATCTCCCTCGTATTCACTGACATCAGCTTCGAGGTACAACCACCCATCCTCATTAGCATCATCATAGTCCCGAGAGTAGTCACCGTTTTCACCAGGGAAAGTCTCGACTGTTTCCCATTCACCAGACATGTTAATCTCAAGTTTCACCCAATCTGCCGGTCCATCAATTCCAAACCAGACCATAGCAGACACATATTTTTCCGAACCATCACCTAAATCTATGCTGGGAGTTTCTAAAGAGTCATTCAATGAAGCACTGTATAATCCGTTATCAGTATTGCCCATATACCAAGAATAATCTCCTGAATAGACCTTTCCGTATTCCTCATCAGCGCTGTAATAGTTCCATTCACTGAGTACTACATCAGCCTCCCAATTACTATCCCCATCCTCGAAATCATCTTCGAAAGTCGAGGCACCGCCATTGTTCACCTCAAAATCATCAATATACCAACCCTCATATCCATTTACTGAAGAGTCAGTTCCAAAACGGAATCTAAATTTGACATCCTCATTAGCATAATTGGTTAGATCAAATGTGGCAGTTTCCCAATCGGCCCCGTCACCTTCACCTGAAGTTGCAGTGTATCCAGGTTCATTATCCAGACCAACAATAGCATCATCAGGATATCCACCATCTGGGTCAATAACAGTCCAATTCATCCCATCATTAGTTGAAATCTGAACATTACCCCCATCCCAACTGTTTTCGACACTATACCAGAGATTGACTGACATTGAAGGGGTTGTGCCAAGAGAGATACTCTGGGCAGTATAGAGGGAGAAGTCCCAGTTGTCATCATATTCCCCATCTCCTTTTGATTCATCACCAACCCACATAGAGTGAGTAGGACTGTACGCTTCACGATTCGCATCTTCAGCCTCATCTACAATGTGCCATGGATTGCTCAAGGATTTGTAGTCAGTCCAACCATTTCTTCCACTCTCCATGTCATCTGAGAATTCGATGTCAACACTCCTCATCATTGCCGAACTAATATCATTCTCAGGAATTTCGTCGTCATCATCTATTACTTTTGCTTCGAACCAGAAAGTTCCATATTCGTCAGTGTCCCATTCCCATTCTAGTTCCTCAGATTCACCAGGCCCTAGTTCCACTTCTTGGTTTCCTCCGTTGTAAACAATTCCTCCAGCTCCGTCATACACCTTTCCACTGATATCAGAGGTCATGGTCATGTCACCAGTGTTTGACACAGTTACAGACATTTCTCTTTCAGTGTCTTTAACTGCAATCATAGGATCGACGCGCGCTCCAGCCACTTCTAAATCATATGTTACATACGTATCAACATCAATGTCCTTCACATTGTTATCACTTTTTTCATCGTCATCTATGAGTGCCTCGGCTTTTATCTCATATTCATAATCCTTGTCATCAGGTACATCCCATTCAAATTCTACGATTGCGCTTTCCTCAGCATCAATTGATACGGTTTTTTGATCACTGTATCTGTACGTATTGTTTGAACACCGAATATCTATTGAGACATCAACATTCGATTGATCTTCAGTTCCGCGATTACGCACAGTCACGTTTACAATATTCTCTACACCAGGTTCTACAGTATCTCCATTTTTAGGTTGATTAAAACGACTCAGGCTAACATCATTCTCAAGCTGAACAGCCAAGTATTCAACAACAAATTCCAGAAATTCATCTCTGTCATCTGAGTTGCTGAACGAACTGAAATCAACAGTCATGAAAAGTAACTTGTAATCATCCTCGGTCCTGATAGAAGAGATGTTGTAATCTCCATTTGAACTCAATACCTTCTCGAAACCGTCCCTAGGATCTACGTCATCGGCGAAATCAGAGCTGATTGCATCAGCATCATACGCAACACCATCTGAGATGGGGTCACCATCTACGCCATAGATGACAGCAGGAGTCTGTCGGTCATGGTCAACATATGAGATTCCGAAATAATCATATTCGAAATCACCTTCTCCACGATCTCCATCTGAGTAATCAAAGTCGTACAATATGTCTTGCCCTATTATCCACATTGATCCCCCATCATCCAGATAATCTCCGACATTTAGCTTGTCATTTGTCGTGAATGTCACATCATCTCCACTTGAATAATCAGAACCGCAAATCCAGATAATCATTGCATATTCGATTAGAGTATCATAATCAGGTCCGTCTGCACCGCTTCCAACCGTTATTAGATCATAGCCTACAGGGCTACTCATATTCTTTAGAGAATCGATATAGTAGGTATCAGTTTCAAGTCTAGTTCCACCGTTATTGTCACTATTATCATCATCTACAACTAGGATTGGTGGATAATTAACATCAATATCCTCTTCGGCTTCATTGTTATCTTCATCAGATTCTGCAGTTGCATTCTCTTCATCAACTATTACTTTTATGGTGTGTGTGCCACCGACAGCATCCCAGTCAATCTCTGCATCAGCGGTACTATCGCCTGGTATTGTAATCATATCAGTTCCAATATAGTTGCCATCCCAATAGAAGGTCACATTGGTCGTCACGCTGACCACACCACTTTCCCCACCATCATTGGCAACCTCAGCAGTTATCGTTACAGTGTCGCCTCCCGTTGGAGAGTCATCACTAAAGCTGATTTCATTAATCCAAAGGTCAGGTTCGCCTACAGCCGCTACATTCATAGCGGAAAATGGCAACATCAATATGGCTAGCAGGAGAGCAGTTAGTTTGCGTGACATAATTAGCTCCAGAGTGTAATGGCCAGTCTGCAGCGATATAAAGGTGTGTTTACACCCTACGGGTGTAAATTTTATGTTTCAATTTGTTATCATCTTCTAGCACTTCAATATCCCCTGCTTTCCATTCATTTCCTAGTTCTGGGAAACTAACACATCCTTCTCCAGATATGTTGTCTGGAACAAGCGTCATATCAATAATGTCAGCTACATCAAGGGCTTCTTTGTATATTCCAGCACCACCTATGAACCAAATATCACCATCACAGGTGTCCAGCGCGTCATTAATACTTTTGAAACAATCAACATCATCGAAATCAGATCTGGTAATCACTATGTTCCTTCTTTCAGGAAGAGGTTTGATTGGTAATGATTCCCAAGTTTTTCGCCCCATTATCACGGTTTTTCCTACGGTCAAACGTTTGAATCTCTTCAGATCTGCTGAATAATGCCAAGGAATCGAATTATCTTTTCCGATAATACCTTCAGGGGAAACAGCAACCAAAATGCCAATCATACAGCGACCTTGAATGGAATGAATGGTTTAGGATTATAGTTTTCCAATTTGAATTTGGATAGAATAGTATCAATGTCTGCATCAATTAAATCCATTACATCATCCAATGTCTTTATGCTAGAATCAATCACCAGTTTTGGTAATTCACTAGTCTCCCTACTCAGTTGTTCTTTCAGTCCAGGAATATGGTCGTATTCATCCATTGAGCCGTCTGCTTTTTTTGTATATATGTGAGCATCAACCAAAGTATGTCCAAAGGTTCCAGGTTCCATTCCGGTAAGATGGGCAAATAGATGAAGTAGGAAAGAGTAACCTGCGATATTGTAAGGCACACCTAGAGCTACATCACAACTTCTTTGTGTTAGGTGCACACAAAGACGTGGCACACCGTCTTTTCCATATTGAACATTGAATATGAAAAGCAGATGACAAGGTGGCAATCCACTAGTTTGTGCATTGCCTGGAGCCCATGCTGAGATTACCATTCTGCGGCTATTAGGATTTTTCTTGATAGTATCCAGTACGTATTTTACTTGATCATTGTATTCAGGCTCTCCGTGTACCGGAAATTTTCTCCAAAAATTACCGTACGCACTTGGTACAAAACCATCTTCATCAGCCCAGTGATCCCAGAATTTACAACCGTGCTTTTTTAATAGACCTATGTGCAGGTCTCCGGACAAAAACCATAGGTTTTCCACTACTATATTCTTCCATGAGATTTCCTTGGTTGTCAGTAATGGAAATCCCTTCTTCATATCTATTGAATAATTTATGTTAAATGCGGAGATTGTATCGACGCCAGTGCGGTTTTCCTTCCTAGTTCCTCGCTCCAAAACTTCTGCAACTAAGTCAAGATATTGTTTCACAGATGCCTATTGGAAAGGTGGCATAAAGTGTTGCTCCGGCTTCGTAAATTATAAATAAATTAGTGCAATGTGTATTACATGCCTTTTCGTATAATAGATCATGAAACCAATGAGATTTTGCTTGAGTCACCCCACGTCTCTGATTTGATAGAATATATTGATAAGACATCCGATGAATATTTGGTCAAAGAGTTGACCATAACTTAGAATTTTTTAAGCGTTTACTAGAATTTCCAAGCTCTCTATTAGTGCTATATCGTTTTCAGTTATTCCACCAACATCTTGTGTCATGCAGGTTATCTTGACTTTACCATCATTTGTGATAAGAATATCTGGATAATGGCCCATTTCTCCAGCTATACTTCCTACATGCTGGACGAATGTCACGGCTGACTGGAAACTGTTGAAATTGAATTCTTTGTGTATGTTCTTGTATACATCATCATGATTCCATCCGTCAAGACCTCTTAGTGTCTTTTCGACCTCCTCATCATTCATCAAATCAGCCATGTTTTGTCATTCTAAGTTGCTATATAGCATTTTGTCACCTTAGCAACTTATAAACTATTTTCAAATGGACAATCGTGTC
>CAYSOH010000019.1:6650-11851 GCA_964432625.1 uncultured archaeon | reverse complement strand
TTTATGTGTCCTAAAGAAACACCTTTTGTAGTAAAAGGATAACTTTTAACTTCTGGTTTTCCAGAAGAAACGGCCCCAATTAGGCTAGATTTACCAACATTTGGTGCTCCTGCAAATACTGCCAATGGTTTTTCCGTGTCTACATTTGGAAGATTACGAAATATAGAGCGGGCTGAAATCAGAAAATCAAGATTCTTCTCTATTTGTCTCACAATGTTTGTCATCTTAGTGTAAGCTTCACTCATAATTTTCATAGTGTCTTCAGCACTTTTCCGTGCACGGGCTTTAGGAACATATTTTGTCCCAATCATCAAAACCTCTTTACGGGCCCAATCTGCAGCTCCAAGAGCTTTTCTCAGTTTATCTACGCCAACTGTCAAGTCTACAATTGATCTATCAAAAGGATGAATATTGTCAAATGAAGGAAAAGCTTTCACATAAGAATGCAATGGATTTGCAATATTATCTGCAACAGAATTTATCTTTCTCACAGCAGTTAATCTTGCCCGGTAATCTGCATTTCTCACAGATTCCTCAACCTTGGAGGCACGTCTCAGTGCCCTATCAATTAATTCATCTGATGTAGCAATCGTTGGTATATCTTGAAAATTCACAGATTATTTATGATGGCATCGCCAAACTCACTACACTTTAGTAATTTAGCACCGTCCATCAACCTCTCAAAGTCATAAGTGACGGTCTTAGCTCCAATAGTTTCTTGCATACCTTTCACTACAAGATCTGCAGCCTCTGTCCATCCCATATAGCGAAGCATCATCTCCCCTGATAGTATAACTGAACCTGGATTGACTTTGTCCTGTCCAGTATACTTAGGTGCAGTACCGTGTGTTGCTTCAAACAATGCGTGACCTGTATCATAATTTATGTTAGCACCAGGTGCAATACCGATTCCTCCTACTTGTGCAGCCAATGCATCTGATATGTAATCACCATTCAAATTCAAAGTCGCAATAACATCGTATTCAGATGGGCGTGTAAGTAATTGTTGAAGCATCGCGTCAGCAATTACGTCTTTGATTATTATTTCCTCTCCAGTTTCAGGATTTTTCAGACTGTGCCAAGGGCCTCCATCGAGTGGTTCGGCTCCAAATTCTTCTTTGGATAGTTCATACCCCCAATCTCTGAATCCACCTTCTGTGAACTTCATTATGTTCCCTTTATGAACTAAAGTTACTGATTTCTTTGAATTTGAAATTGCGTATCTTATCGCAGCTCTAACAAGCCGTTTCGTACCCTCACTAGATACGGGTTTGATTCCAATTGAACTAGTATCGGGAAAACGAATCTTAGAAACATCCATCTCATTTCTTAAGAAATTTATAACTTTTTTCACTTCATCACTATCGGCATGCCACTCAACACCTGCATAGATATCCTCAGTATTTTCTCTAAATATGATCATATCTACCTTAGAGGGTTCTTTGACTGGACTTGGAACACCTGTAAACCAGCGTACTGGTCTTACACAAGCAAACAAATCAAGGCGCTGTCTGAGTGTTACATTAAGGCTACGAAATCCGCCTCCAACAGGTGTCGTTAGAGGTCCTTTGATAGAAACCAAATGTTCTCTTATAGAATCTAAGGTTTCATCTGGCAGCCACTCTCCAGTTTCTTTGAATGCTTCCTCACCAGCAAGAACTTTCTTCCAGGATATCTGTTTATCACTCCCGTATGCTTTCTTTACAGCTGCGTCTAAGACTTTAATTGCTACTGGGGTGACATCTTGACCTATTCCATCTCCAATTATAACTGGAATTATCGGATTATTTGGAACTTTCAAATTTCCGCCAGTGCAAGTAACTGAAGCCGGGCTCATAATCGGGGCTAGACAGGCCTGTATAAATCGCCCACGGATGTTATCTAATACACACTGTTTTCTAGGGGTTTGAATGGGAATCCTAAATGGTATAGTTGTCAGAACTGCTCCTTGGATGCCAAAATTTGTTATTGGGAGGGTTGCTGCAGTTTATGTTGCTGGTGATAAACTTGAAGACGGATTGAAATTATCACAGTTAGTCAATTCTAGGGGATTCTCAGCCACTTTAGATCTGCTGGGTGAAGAAGTTAGTAACAGAAAAGAAACTAACCGCATAAGGGATTCATATTGTGAGTTGGTGGAAGGAATAGAAAATTTTGGAGTAGACTGCAATGTCTCACTTAAACTAACTGCATTGGGTCTCAAAATAGATGAAGAACTATGCTGGGATAATTTGACTGTAGTATTGGACAAAGCCAGAGAATACAATAACTTTGTAAGACTAGATATGGAAGACGCAAGCGTGACACAGGCAACCCTTGATATGTGTAAAAAAGCAAAGGATTACTATCCTAAGTGCGGTACTGTGCTGCAAGCCTACATGCGAAGAACCATTGATGATATCAATTCAATAGTAGAACATGACACTAACCTTAGATTATGCAAAGGTGCTTACAAAGAGTCCGAAGATATTGCATATCTGGGTTATCAGGAAGTGCGTGATAACTATATGAAATCTGTAAAATTGATGATGGAAAATGATATCTACATAGGTTTTGCAACACACGATGAATGGTTGATAAAAGAGATAGAATCGTTAATAGAAAAGAAGAAATATCCAAAGAATAAATATGAATTTCAAGCTTTGTCAGGAGTGCCAATTGACAAAACCTTAGAAAGATTAAGGGATAATGGACACAAAGTAAGATACTACATTCCTTATGGTCCTGAATGGTATGCCTATTCATTAAGGAGAATGAGAGAAAATCCAGACATATGGAAATATACAATCAAGGCTTTTTTATTCCGTTCGAAGCATAGATACTAGAACGTCATCTTTTTGTAAAGCACTCGAGTAGCAAAAGTATGGCGAAGAGGGTTAGAAGGAAAAAAAGAAAAGCAAAAAATGCAGTTCCTGACTACCGTGAAGAAGGTGTTAAGGCTTCTAGACCAGACACACGACCAGCACTGATTGCGCTGTTCCTAGTTATATTACTAATTGGAAGTGCACTCTACTTCACATCAATGGTAGAAGAATCCTCAGCTGTTATTGAATATGGAGTTAAGGCTGAACTTCTTACCAATAATCACAACACTGAACCAGGTCAAGATACTGATTTTGTTCTTATAGTTACTAATACTGGATCTATAGCAGATACCTTTGATATCGGTATAAAATCGAATGATGGAGGTTTCAGCATAACCATTGAAGAAGGATACGAATCAATAGTTGTGGACAAGACTAAGAAGAAACCAGTGATAGTAAACGTGAAGACTTCGTCATCTGCAACAGGATTACTATACGCCTATCTTGAAATAAAATCAAGAGGAGATGGATCTACTGCAGACGTAAGACTGAATGTAAATACAGATTATAAATTTGGCAATCAAACATCTCTTGGTGATTCAGTAAGTTTACATTATGCAGGAATTCTAGCCAAAAATGGAAATTTATTTGATTCTAGTATGGAATATGTTTGGGATAACTATGAATATCTAAAACCTGGAGTTACAGACCCTAGACTTCCTCCACAGAATCGTAATCTTGATGCTCTAAAGACTGATAATATCGGTTGTCCTTCTCCTGGTCAATCCCTTCCTGAAGAATGTGAAGGAAATGGAGGATTGATAGTTGGTTTCGGTACAAAAATAGTTGGCATGTATGAGGGACAGTCTTTGAGTGTTAGAATACCAGCTAAAGATGCGTATGGAGAAGATCCTGGAAATAATCTAGGTGGAGAGGATCTTATTTTTGTAATTGAAATAGTCAGTATAGACTGATTGATTACGCTGTAAAACTTCCAAACTCACGACAAAATACACAAACACTATCTCCTCCAGATGGTTCACCGCATGTCGGACAAGGTGAGATTGGTGATGGTGCTGGTGTATCTTTCCTTATTTTCTCCATCCCATTAAGGAGTGAATGTCGCGTTCCAGGCTGTTTAGATTCCAATTCAAGAAGCAAATTGCGGAACGTATTTCTTTGTGCTTTACCAGCATAAGGGCAATCACCATCATGGAATTTCATACCTTTCAAAATTGCATAAAGGTAAACCTCCTGTTCTGGTAATCGTCTCAATGGTACTAATCTTGGAATGAAACCAGGCTGTACATATCTATGTGGAGCCATTCTAACCAAACGTGGTACGTCACCTCTGGAATGATTCATTAAAACAGTTTGGGAAAAATCATCGAGATTATGTCCAAGAACCATACAGTCTACTTTGGATGCTCTAGCCATATTATTCAATGACCGTCTTCTAAGAATACCGCATGGTGAACAAGGAGAGGCTGAAGGGGGATTCTTCTGCAGTAGTTCACCTAGTGTCATGCCTATCAATTGTTTGTATGAGGATACTTGCATTTCTATGCCCAAGTCAGAACCATGGTTATTGGCATATTCTAGTGATTCAGAACGATATCCTTCAATACCTTCATCAACACAAAGACCAATTAGCTCTATACCTCTACTCTCCGAATACTTCTTTAAGATATGTAGTGTAACAGTAGAATCTTTTCCTCCAGATAGACCAATACCAATTTTCTTTATTTCAATTCCTGAATTAGATATTAACTGATTTATCTGATTACGTAGCTCTTTGTCAGCATTTTTCTCAAAAGATCGGAAAAAACATCTTTTGCATAGGATTTCACCAGAATAACGTCGACTTATGACGGGCTCTGTTACACATAATTTACAAGGCACATTCAAGCATACATACTTCTTTATATTGATTGGAGGTGACCAAAAGTATGACACATTAATGACCTATAGATTTATGTAATATGTGTTAAATGACATAATAAATGTGTCAAAAAACGTTAAGTTTATATACTGCTTTCTTTTTAGATGTGATAATATGGCCCCCCTAGGACCCTTAACTACAAACCGCTTGACAGTTCGTTTAGATGCTGAAAGAGCTGCGAGACTAGAATACTGGGCAACAGAAAATCCAATAAAAGTTAAGTCATACAATCAAATATTACAAGAGGCTCTAGATGAGTACTTAGATCGTAACACTGCCTCTCCAACTGAAGGTTCAATATCAATCACAATGCCTGGAAAGGTAAGGGATAAATTACACAATCTCAAAGAAAATGGCTTCGGAAGCATAGATCATCTTGTATGTGAAGCCATTGATAATTACGCAATAACAAAATTGAAAGAAGAGAAAGAGTATCAATTCCTAAGCAACGAAGT
>CAYSOH010000019.1:0-6550 GCA_964432625.1 uncultured archaeon | reverse complement strand
GAAAAGAAAGCCGATAACAGAAAGGTACTAGGTGCTAAGATATCAATGGGAAGAGGCACTGGCGGTGATCCTCACCTAGGAAAGAGATGTGCAGAAGATGATGAAGAATCTCTAAGAGAAAAAATGGAAGGAGCTGATATGATATTTGTAATTGCTGGTATGGGTGGAGGTACAGGTACTGGAAGTGCACCAGTGATTGCAAGATATGCAAAAGATACTGAAGCACTGGTAGTAGGTATTGCTGTATTGCCATTCCTAGAAGAAGGTGAGGCAAAACGCAGAATTGGTATTGAAGGGCTTGAAGAACTTAAAAAGAACTGCCATTGTGTGATTGAGCTTGACAATGAAAAGATAAATGATCTAAAAGGAGGAGAGATTCCTATGCAAGAAGCTCTGAATGTGATGTCAGATCTAGTTGCACAGACTGTCCAATCACTTTCTGAGATAGTAACTGAACCTTCAACAATAAATGTTGATTTTGCAGATCTTAGAAAAATTGTAGAAGCTGGTGGAAATGCGAAAGTACTATATGGGGTGTCTGAAAGCACCGAACCTGGTAAAATACTTGACTCGCTGCTTTGTAACCCACTGTTAAAATCTGATTATAATGGGGCTGAGGCTGTATTACTACACATATCTGCCGGCAGTAATTTTTCTTTGAACAACTGCCATGAAGTTCTATCGGCACTGAGATACACACTATCTGAAGACGTTAATCTAATCTGGGGATTGAGAACCAATGATTCAGAAAGCTCTGAAGTCAAAGTAGCTATGCTAGTGACGGCTATCCCTGAGGGCGACTCTGAAGTTGATGTTTTAAAAAAAAGTGAAATAACACAACCACTTGGCGAATCAATCCAAATGATAAACTGATTGTTATCACACCTTCGCTACAGGTTCCACAAGGATCCATGGCAATGGGGCCTGTAGCACCAACAACTTACAACATCAGTGCACAGGCTAATCCAAAACGTATTTGGTTGGCAAGGAAAGGGAAAACTCTCCCTGCTACCAATCCACTAAGCTAAGGGCTTACTCTTCTTCTCTCTGTCTAAGAGCAATACCTGCTGCGGCCAGAAGACCACTCAAGGTCATGCTCATTATTGACAATGAGAAAGACGGAACTGTATTGACCTCTTTCACAGCTGTGATAGTTAGAGGAACACGGTTATTGTTCTCATTTGCCTCAGCTACTGAGTCTTCGGTGTCAACAGCTAGATAGAAGTTGTATGGACCTGAGTTCTTATCACCTGGTCCTGCAGACATACCTAACTGAGCTGCTGTAGCCTTGAAGGCAATATACTTCTTGCTACCTTCTACAACGATTTGAGCGCCATCAGCTGTGGTTCTAGACTCATCTATAGCCCATCCACTGGTTGTCCACATAATTCCTACTTGAACACCTGCAAGTGGATTACTCTCAAAGTCCAACAATCCTACCTTAAACGATCCAACTGTTTCGGTTCCTGAGTTAATTACCTCAAACATGAAGTGGAAGTACTCATCATCTACACAGTCATCACCAGTAGCTCTTCCTTCACATCCACTCTTCTTGACCCAGCCAACACCAGATTCACCCCATCCTGTAGCATGGGAAATGTATCTTACGTCAGCTCCAATTGAAAGGTCTGGTTTAGATATAATCATGGTTGCTTGACCATCAGAATCACCTGTGGTGAAAGTGTCGTCATAATCTGACCATGAACGTGCATCTGCCTGAATACTGTAGGTCCCTGGTGGGGCCCAAGCTGCTGAACCAAGGTTAACATCAATTGATACCGTTGAAACTGCGCCTGGTCCAATCATTTGGCCTGCATCTGGCTCATTAGGCTTATGATCAATGCTATTCCAGTCGTACTTAGTTGGATTGTTTATCTTCCAACCAGTTGTAAGAACATTCTCTCCAAGAAGACCTGAGTCTTGCTTTCCACTTGGCCAAGTTATAACTCCGCCCTCACTGATGTAAGCTGTTTGGTCACCACCACTGGTGTCAACACGGTCTCCATCCCAAGAACCACCAAATGGTTTGATTGCAACAACTGTATTCTGATCCTGCTGAAGTATTGAATCCATAATTGCATCCGTTCCATCAGATAGAGTCACGAAGGAATTATCTGGGGCAGTTATAACAAAATCAACAATGACTGCGTCTGAAGATGCACCAAAGTTACTCATCTTTACAGTGTAAGTTCTGGTAACTACATCTCCACTCAACGAGGATGGCTCTGCATTCTGAGTTGTTGGAGATATCTCCTTCACATCAACTGAGAATCCATCGAGACCAAAGACTGCAGGATAGTATGCTGTGAACGTTCCTCCATCACCAGAACCTGTGTTAGTTCCAGTCAAACGGATTTGCATTGTACTGCGTACGTATTGATCCTGTAAATTGCCTGAACCATCGCTTAGCTGCTCAACTGTTCCCAAATCTGCAAAGAAGGTCTGTTTAGTAGAGTTATCGAAACTACTGCTTCCAGTCCATCTGTCAGGTAACTGAGTGTAATTAGCTCCTGGTATTGAGTAAAGAGTTGATAATTCATCTGAAGCTCTCCACTTAATATCATACCAGCCGCCACTTGATCCAGCTCTAACTTGGGCCTTAACATGTGCATCGGTCAAATCGTACTCTGCCTCTACAACCAAGAATGGTTTGCTATTCCAGACATCAAAGGATTCTGACGTCAATGAACCATCATCCTCTCCGTCCCAAACGTACGAACCTGTGGACCAACCGTCTCCAGTTGTCCATTGGCTACCGCTCAACAGTTCTGCACCAAGAACAATTGTTATTGTTTTAACATTGTTCGCAGGGTTCTCATCAGGAACTTGTTGTTCGTCATCTCTCCATGCAGTAATTCTCATCTGGTAAATTCCAGGAGAAAGACCTGAACCCCATGTCCAGTCACTACCTGCTGAGGTTGGATTTACTGTGAACTCCTCACCTTTTGCAAGTGCTACTGGGACTGTGAAGTAGTTGAAAGAGTGTGACGTTGGCCATACTCGTAGACCGTTGGAATCAGTCATAACTGCTGTTACAGTTACACTAGTCTGCGGTTCCAAACCAATTCCCTTAACAGTTACAGATAAATCGTGCATTCCTCCAGAGGCTGCATAACGCTCTGTTTCAACTCCAACTATGTCCAAGTTGTTACGATATTCATTACCTATTACGTAAAGGTCATCTAATCTGACTCCCTGACCTCCTCCGTTACTAGTGACTACACGGAAATCAATCCAAGTCTGATATCCTTCAAATGCATCGAGGCCTATTTCCTCAATTATCCACTGCTCATCATCTGAACTTGACCATTGACATCCACAGTCTCCTTCATAGGTCTTCAGAACAGTCCAAGTACCTGAAGAAAGCTTCTGGTCACTGTCAAAGTCCGTGGCTGCTCTTACCTCAAGTCTATCACCTGAACCAAGATCCCACTTGATAGCATAAGACAAAATAGGCTTGAAAGCGGCTCTGAGATCCACATTTACATCTGTACTGAATCGACTACCGTCTCCATCCCTATCAAACTCGTCCTGTGTTATAAGACTGTCATCTCCAGGACCGCCTGACATTCCTCCATCATCTCCATTACTTGGATCTGAGTACTGCCATACGTACGAACCTGAATATGCATCATTGCCAATAGTTCTCGCAGTCCATTGGTTGCTTTCGCCTGATACTCTGTCAACTAGCGTATAGGAATAGGGATCCCTATCACTATCTACGTCATCAAAGAAGAAAGTATCAAACACACGGAAAGTTACCGTCATAGAATTATTCCATGGGAAGAAATCCTTACCTGCCGGTACAAGCACTTCTACAGTTGCATAGTAGGTATTGGCACCCATACATTGGAATAGTGAGAACAATTCCGTTTGGTCTTCATTTCCTTCACCAGGCGTAACGTCACCGTATCTTGCATCACCTGCAAGATTTGGAATAGATGGCTGGGTTGTATCAAGTAATCCAGACTCATCATCACCCTGAAGATTAGTGACTGATATCTTTACTGGAAGATCGGTCCATGCCGCTTCACCAGCATTGATAACAGTAGCGTTAATCTCTCTCCATAGACTGTTACCACCATTGTTCTTGACAATGAAATCATTATCCACAGTAATATCTCCGACAGCAACATCACGTGTTATACGCTCAGTTCCACGGAATACTATCTCATCAATGAACCAACCGACATAAGGTCTGCTACCCTCGGTGTTTTGATCACTATCGGCATCCATCTGGACTCGCCACTGGATTTGATCTGTGTCATCTTTTCCAAACCAGTCGCTGGCTAGAACATATCCCTGATATTTGGTGTTAGAACCACCCCAAAGATACCATGAACCTTCACCTGGACAGAATCCAGAATATGATATTAGATTAGTCCATGAAACTCCATCCTTTGATATCTGCATACGGAAGTAATCACCGGATTCCATACATCCTGTGAATAACATACCGACTACAACCTCATCCATAGCAGTTAGATCTAGTGGTGGGGAAACAAAGTAGTCATCCTGGTTTGGTTCTGGAGTGAATTTTGGACATCCTGTATCACTCAATGCCCAAGAACAGTCTCCGTCACTGTTACTCTTGTACCAACCATTCGTATTAAAGGAAGCTAAGGATGATTTACCTTCGTGATATACTGAACCGACTGTTTTGTTGAGAGTACCTCCGTTATCAACGCAGTCCTCTGATACGCCGTCTGCCCAGCCACAACCATCGCCATCCCAGTCATAACTGCTCGCACGGTGGTAGTTCACGTGGTCTAAACTGGTGCCACCATTATCATCAGTATCTCCAAAAGTTATCTTTGGACCGATTTCATCATCGGGATGTTCACCATTCTCAATCCACTTACCAACACCTACGTCAGCTTGAACATAGTTGTTAGGCATTCCTTGGTCACCAGTGTGTTTTACCTCTACAGATATTCTATCCATTCCGGCACTAGTGAATATGACGTGGCGAGCTTTATTCTCATCCACACCATCATATATGCGCTGGTGACGATCATTAGTTCTATTGAAAGTGAATACAACACTCTCACCAGGTTGAATCGAGTCAGATATGTGCATAGGGTGTCCCTCTGGGAAAGCCCTAGTATCGAATGTGCTATCGAACAAAACTTGACCAAACTGGTTCTTGAGTTTTAGATGAACTGCAGTACTTGCTTGTGGAAGCATACCATAGTTGCTTACAGTTATTCTTAGATCAACAGGAACCTGAGCTTCAACAGATCTCCAGTATTGGACATGGTTTGGTATATCTACACCACCAATTCCGATGTCAACATTCTGTGTCTGTTCCTTTGTCACTTCCATCCATGAAAGTACTGTTGCAAAGAAATCAGCTCTATCTTCTCTCTTATTGAATACTCCTATCTCATCTGCAAACATGAAAGCCTTGTGAGACTGTGCTACTACAGCTCCCTCAACAGGGAACTGAACTGCATGATATTCGTGGCCATCAGCTGCACCTTTACGGGCATCCATCCAGAACGCTCCGGTTGCTGTATTGTCATATGGCTTGTTACCACAAGGTCTGTCCAAGTAGTGAACACCTGCAGTATCTGTTGCATATTCCTTACCTTCAAAGATTGAACCACTTACTCCCTTCATAGGGTTAGATGTTCCACCAACAACGATGTATGATGAATAGTAAGTATCAGAGTGCATGTATTGATTCTGGAAATTTCCTGCATTAGCATCAAACCAATCACTCATCTGAGTTGATACAAACATGTTCCTGTTTGTAGTACAAAAAGAATCCGAGCTACCACAATCTCCATCAAGATATTCTGAAAGAACGCTTTGCTCATTACCTGAGAGAATCTGAGTATTCCATCCTGAATACCAAATTACAACCTCATAGTCGTCAACCATAGAAAGTCCAGCATCACCACTGGGAAGTTCTTTGCTAGTACCTCCCCATCTTCCTGCACGGAAAACATCGTATGAGTAACCGCCGTCATTCAAGGCAGTTGCGATGTGGGAAGCCTCAAGCCACGGTCCTGACATCCAGTTCTCTGCATCATCATCAACTAGCAGAACCTTGGCATCTCCAGGATCTTGCCTAGCTGGTGAAAATGCACCATCTGCCATAGTGTAGACTGGCATTTCCATACCTGGAATCGCCATATTGGCCTCATTAATGGCCTCGACTTCGCCCTGTGATTCAGACATCAGGGCCTCACCAAGAGTAATTCCCTCAGCGATGTTATTTTCTTGCTCTTGTTCTTCGTCGGATCCTGAGGCTGCCAGCGTAAAAGTACTGAAAGCCAACAGAACTACAACGAAAATTGCTGTCATTTTCCCAAGGAGGGAGTCTGACTTTGGTACGTTTGCATTCATTTTTGCACACCTTCTCGTTTTGTCCTAATACCGTACTATCGAAATAGAAACGGTCTACCATCATTGACAAGGCCTTAATAAAATAAATGCCAGTTTTTTACCAACTAATATAAAAACTTACTGGTTTCTATTTTGGACAGTGGAATCAGCTCTTCTTCATGTCAAATACCATCATAGATGTGGCTGGTGAATAGGG
>CAYSOH010000018.1:0-13786 GCA_964432625.1 uncultured archaeon | reverse complement strand
TATGTCATCCCTGATACCTTACCTCCTGGAACATATGCCGAAACCTCTAGCCTAGTGAATAGTTCATCATTTGAAGTAAGGTGGTACATACATGATTGGTACAAAAACAATGAGATTATGGGTAATGATACTAAATATTTCATTATAGAATACATGACTGATAATGGAACTAATGGCCAAGACTGGACCGAGTGGGTGGTCTGGGATAATTTCTCTTCTGATCAATCATCTGAAATCTTTACTTATGGTGTAGATGGATACAAATATAGATTCCGATCAATAGGAGGTGATGATGATGGTAGAGTAGAAGACAAGGAAAGTAATTACGACACGGAAATCCTCGTTGATCTTACTGCACCATATTCAGTCTTAGAATTAAGATTAGAAGGCAACATAACAAACACAAACTATATTGAAATCGAATGGGCTGTTTCTCTTCAAAACGGAACATCGGAAATAATTACGGGATATAGTGCACAATACAGACTAGATGGAGGAAATTGGACTACATTTGAAGAAGACACTCTGGCAAAATGGGCTGGTCTGAACATCCCTACCGATGGAATTTATCAATTTAGAGTGATTACAACAGACAATGCTGGTAACAAAGGAATCTCAGAAATAAGTAGAAACATAACTGTAGACACGCATGCACCAGGTACCAGACTCGTAGAACTACCGGATGTGACAGATTCAGAAACTGTACTTATTGAAATGATAGATACTGAGGGTGCAAGCAATTTCACATTATACTACTATGTTGCCCGTGAGGGGCTAGAAATATTTCCAATAGAATGGGATACTTATGGAGAATATCAGATACATGATCTTCCAATCGAAGTGCCAGTCGAAGAACCGTTTCATTACTACTTTAAAGCAGATATCTATGATTTAGCAAATAATCACATCTTTAACGAAAGTTATGAGGATATTATTGTAGATCGAGAACCGCCAATGAAAATCCGTCAATTGGAGATTAGTATTTCTCTCTTTACAAGCGAAAGCAAAATTGAAAATGGTACAACAGACGTTATTGTATCATTCATGTCTTCTCAATCACAAGATCTAGAGGGATACAGAATATATCGTTCCAACAACCAAAGCGAAAAAGGCGATTTAATTGAAAATATTCAATCTGAATCTTTATATCTTTCATATACTGATTTGAGTGTGGAACTGGGGGCAGTATACTATTACACAGTTGTAGCAATTGACCGTATGGGCTTTGAGTCAGAAAATGAAACCGGATTTATTGATCTTACAATTGAGGAAGAGGCTATGAATCAAGATGATTCTGAAGAAGCTGGTTTTAGTGAATTTATAGGGCCCGGAATATTGGTAATTCTAGCTGTCAGTGCTATCGGTGCAGGATATTATTTCATAGGACAGAGAGCTGCAGAAGAAGCGATATCGGCCGTTGAAGTAGTCTCTGAAGGAGAGGTAACATCAAATTTCACCGAGGTTGATGGAGAGTTTTTGTGTGGGTCTTGTGGTTCTATGTTTGAAATGAATGATGAAAAAAGTTGCCCGTCTTGTGGTGTTTTTGACGATTAGAAGAAACCTTCAATAAAAGACTCCGTTTGCACTATACTATGGCCAATATTCTAGAAGAGAAAAGGAACAGAATTGGAATCATTACTGTTAATCGGCCTGAACAACTTAACAGTATGAATGCAGAGACAAGAAGTGAAATGGCAGATTCTTTCGAAAAAATGGACAATGACCCTAAAATTGCTGTAGTCATACTTACTGGTTCACCAGGTAAAGCATTCATTGCTGGTGCTGACATCAAAGAATTTGCAGAAATGAAGCTGGAAAATAGTGAAGAAATGAAAGAAGATTGGAGAGTTACAAAAGTTATATCAGGGATGAAAAAACCAGTAATTGCTATGATTGATGGATTTTGCCTTGGAGGTGGGCTAGAAATAGCAATGTCCTGTGACCTGAGAATTTCCAGTAACAGATCTAAATTAGGACAGCCAGAGATAAACATTGGAATAATTCCTGGTGCAGGCGGTACTCAGAGATTAACAAGACTTGTAGGTGAAGGAAGAGCGATGGAATTGATTCTTACTGGAAGGATGATTAACGCAGAGGAGGCACTGCAATATGGCATACTAAATTTCATTTTTACTCCAGAAGAATTAGAAGAAAAGACTATGGAACTTGCAAACACTATAGCAAGTAAATCTTCCTATGCTGTTGAAAGAGCAAAAAGAAGTGTTAAGGCCGTTGCTGAGATGAGTTTAGAAAAAGGATTGAAATATGAACAGGATTTATTCATTGAATGCTTTAAATCTGAGGATGGAAAAGAAGGAATAAAGGCATTTATTGAGAAAAGAAAAGCTGATTTCAAGGGAAAATAAGAGGCTGTCTTGGCTGATAAAATAGACTTTATAAATTCGGTTTTGAATGAACTTTATCCTGAACCGAATATACCGCTAGAACACAGCAATAATTTTACATTCCTTATAGCAGTTATGCTAAGTGCACAGAGCACGGACAAGAAAGTAAATGAAATCACTCCAAAATTGTTCTCTAAGGCTAACACTGCTGAGAAGATGGACGAATTAAGTGAAGATGAGATAAGAACTATGATTCGAGAAATTGGACTTGCGCCAACTAAAGCAAAGAACATAAAAAAAACTTGCAAACAGTTGATAGAAAAACATAATGGAAAGGTGCCTGACAATTTTGAAGATTTAGAAAAATTAGCAGGCGTTGGCCACAAAACAGCATCAGTCATGATGGCGCAGGCCTTCAATGTTCCAGCGTTTCCGGTTGACACACATATACACCGATTGGCCTCTAGGTGGGGCATTTCTAATGGGAAAAACGTACAAACAACAGAAAAAGATCTCAAAGCAACTTTTGAAAAGAAAAATTGGAATCGATTGCATTTACAGATGATATTCTATGGAAGAGAATATTGTCAGGCTAGAAAAAAAATATGCGAATGCAAAATCTGCTCATTCGTAAGAAAATCATAGATACCTATATGGGCCCTTTGCAGAGTGATACTTGATGACAAAATGGGATACTCGATTCCTAGAACTCGCGAAGCAGATATCTACATGGAGTAAGGATCCGTCCACACAAGTTGGGTGCGTTGTTGTTGGTCCTGATAGGGAGATAAGAAGTACTGGATTCAATGGCCTGCCAAGAGGAATAGAAGACAGTAATGAAAGGTTGAATAATCGTGAAGTCAAGTATCCGCTGATTTGTCATGCTGAGGAAAACGCGATAATGCATGCGGCAAGGATTGGAATGTCACTTAAGGATTGCACAGCATATGTTACTTGGCCACCATGCACCCGCTGTGCCAGATCACTGATACAAGCAGGAATAGCTAATGTCATCTATCCAAAGAAAATCGAAATACCTGAAAGATGGAGTTCGGACTTTGAGCTATCTCTAAATATGTTCAAAGAAGCTGATGTAAAAACAAGAAGTGTCTAATCTTCTTCACTTTCTTCTTGATTACTCAACAATTTTTTAATATCTTTAAGATGCTCAGCACCAGTATCTGATTGAATATTCTCAGTTATTAAATCACGAACTTTTGAAGGATTTGGTACGCCATATAAACACTCATTAGGATTATACCGAGTTCTCTTAGATGAAGCTCTAGAACCACCAGCTAAACCTACACTTCCTAATCCCTTAACTTCTGCTCCAGAACCTGCGATTACCAGAGACTCATCTGAGCCTGTACCTAATCCTGATCCTGTTAAAGGTAAAACAGTTCCATAGCCCAGTATTGTACCAATTATTCCCTGCTCCATTTTTATATCCTCAATGTGGTTGTAACGGACTTGACGTTCTTGCTTATTCATCAGAAAACTACTTTGAAGAACGATACGATTGTCAGTTAGATAATAGGTGAATGAACGGCGATAAGCATCTATTGAGACTAAGCCAATCAATCCAACAGCAGTGGTAACTCCTGGGATAAACCAGCGTCCAAATTCAATGGTATCGCCCATGTCTTTCCACTGATAATAAGATAGGGTTAAAATTCCAATTATTGCCACGCCTGAGTACAGAATAAATATACTCTGGCCTCCAGAATCTATGAAAAAGTACCTAGCGATAAAACCAACAACAAATAAAGCCAAAGACCAAATTACTGCTCCGGCCAAAACTTCGTTTACAAATGGTAAGCCCTTGATGATTTCATAACCTGGAAATTCTTCGAACTTGTCAGATTTAAAAAAATCATGTATCACATACGCCCAAATTAAAAGTAAAAAGAAGATTAGATACAAGTGGAAAAATGAGAAGAAATGCGGTTTTAATTGCATCTTCATCTCTTCACCTCTAAGAAGAGTTATTCCAGACATACTACTGTATTAGATAGGGTGGTTAAAACGTTTACATACTACTTAACACTTATTTACAGTTGTGTAATTTGGAAAACTGCATATGACTGTAAGAAAAATTGTTCGAAAAAAGAAGAAAAATGAAGCTCAAGATGCTCTGAATAAAGTAATGGGTGGCGAGGAACTTGAAATTGCAGCAGTTATACTAAAAGAGTTGGCCGAAAGAAAAGATCGAAAGAAGAAAATAGAAGATGGTGAAAAGAAATTAGAAAGGATGCCTCCAATTAAATCAGAACCAACTAAGGAAGATAAAAATGCAAAACGACTAAAGGAACTTTCTGAATTAAACAAAATGGGGCTCCTTTCAAATGAAGAATTTGAGAAACTAAAAAGAGATCTTGTCTAAGCTTTAGCCATTTCAGCAGTTGTCACAACATATACACCAATAAGGACCACAAGACCTCCTATGAAGACGCCAAGACTGGGCATCTCGGAAAAAATAATCCAACCTAGAATTCCAGATCCTACTGGCTCGGAAAGAAGGCTAATTGATACAACATAGGCTGGAAGAAAACCAAGCGCCCAATTTTGCATAGTATGGCCCAATAAAGTTGGAATAAGTGCCATAAGAATAAATAATTGAATTTCATCCATTGGCAAATTACGATAATCCAAGTCTTGAATAAGAACAACTGACCACATTGTTAGTGCACTGAAAAAATAGACCACTAAAGCGTAAAGTGGTAAACTGATTTCTTTTCTCAATTTTCTTCCACTGAGATAGTACAAACCAGCTAGAATGCCTGAAATGAAGGCCAGAATATTCCCTCGAAAATTGCCAGGGTCTTGCACAAGATCGCCCCAAAAAAGAATAACAATCCCCAACAGAGCAAGAATTGTCCCTTTGATTGCCTTTACATTCAACCGTTCACCTAAGAACAACCAGCCAATAATCGCGACATAGACAATATGACATGTACCAAGAAGTACAGAAGCAGCTATTGATGTTGCTTTTACAGATGATATGAAAAACCCAAAATGGCCTCCCAGTAAAACACCCGTAATTGCCATTTCTACGATTCTTTGCTGTGGAAGTGCCCGTATCTCTTGACCCTTGTCCCTAATAAAAAAAGGAATGAAAAGCAAAGTAGCAAATGTTTGACGATAAGAGCCGATAACCAAAGGATCACTATCACTAAGACGGATTAAAATTGCCGATGTGGAAATGGCAAGCATTCCAATGAAAAGGGCAAGATAGGGTAAACGAGAATCTATACGGCCATTCATATTACTGCCTAAAATTGGAGGGTATTAATTTCCTTAACGCATCAAAGATGCTGGTGTAGTGAGGTGTCTACGAGCTGAAGCTGGGGGCTCATACCATTCTGTGTTTAGAGGAGGTGGAACCTCTATTGGATCTGGTCTTTTGTATTTTTTTCCACACTCTTTGCAACGATAATGCAAACCTTTGCCAGATGAATGTGTTCGTCGACCACAACTACAAACTGGATTAGGTGGTTTAGAGAAGCGATTCTCTAATTTTAGAATTTTCATCTTCTCCAAATTAATTGCGTTATTCTTGAAACTACCACAAACAATCAACTGATCATCAACAATAAGATTGTCAACAATTTTTCTGAATGATTTGCTAGGTTCAAATGCTGCACATTGTACAGTGTCTCCATTCTGATCCATAACCTCAAAAAAACGATGACCTCCTTTAATTGTAAAAGGCTTTGAGGAAACTGTAGCCTCTAACCAAATACTATCTCCTTCTGAAAAATCCCTGATATCAAGTGTTCTCAAATGATCGTCTGTAGCTTGATTTGTCTTGTATAGAATCCAACGAATTGGTTTTTCAGGACCTAACTTATCAAAATTTTCGATTAGGGGATTTTCTTCCATACCACGCAATCCCCAAAGAACTGGGCATGGAGAATTTGGTACCATTGCTATTTTACCATCTGCATCGTGGCAAGAAAATACGCCACTAATGCTTCCTACCTGTTGAACACCAGAACTTGAGATTTCTCTTTTAGAACCCCATTTTTTCCTTTCTCGATATCCTATCAATTCCCAACTATGTGAAATCCCATTAGGCCTTCCTGAACTACCGCTCCATGCAATAGAACAAGCTGCCCCATAAATGCCCCTTGAACCACGAAAACCATGACATGTTGCACCATCTATGGCATCTGACAGAATTTCCTCTGTAACTATATTTGTTACACCCTGCCAATACAAACCTTCTGGTAAAAAAACATCTGAGAAAACAAATCCTGGTTGTGAATCAGGCATAGATGATTCTGACACTAAGTTTGACACTCGCTCTAGGATGGCTTTTTTCTCGTACTTTACTTCTTTGCCCTTCAAATACATGAAAATCCTCTGGTCCTCAAACTCACCTATCAAATGTTTCTGACCCAACCCCTTTCCAAAAGTCATAGCAACTGCGCCATTACCTCTAGTTTTCCAAGGAACATTGGGATTAAGGCGAACTAGACGAGGATGTCCAATCAAATCGAATTCAGATAATTCCTTAATAATCTCTGTTGCCAACCATGTGGTACAGCCACCAGTTACTGAATCTGTGTCATCAATACCGATATGTAACATAAAAAATTATTCGAAGGAGAATACCTCCTTAGCCCATGAAGGAATATGTCTGGCTTCAGATAATGTTGCCATCTTAATATTCAAATTTGAAGCTGCACCTGCAGGAATATAGGGATAATCGCCGGTTAAACAATATATTAGGAGATTCTTCTGTTTTCTTTGGCGGAGAAGACGTAAAAGTTCTACAATATCTATAGAAAAATCTTTACTAATCGATTCAACACTGTCAGACCAGTCTATTCCAATAATCGCATCGTCTGTGTAAGTTAATGCTTCATCAAGCTCGCCAAACCCTCTCAGATTTCGTAATGGAATGACAACCCTGCCTCTATCTGCCATTATCAAATCAATAATTTCTTCCCCCCATTTCAAACCACTATCCAGATAAGTTTGTTCCGGATTAAATGGTAAAGGAAATGGATCGGGTCTATTCTTCATGATTCCTCTCATATCCCAAATTAACTTGGGCTCATTGTTATCTGGAATTTTCAATTCAGCATCAGTAGTCTGAAAATTGATGCCTTTTGGAACCCAAGTTGGCTTGACCAACATACCGCGACTGTAGGCCAAAGCTGACCACACCATAGAAGGCAAGGAAAATGCATTGATTTAGACTTTACTAAAGATCAAGAATTACCTTTATTCTTGAAGGAGGTCCAGAAAAAACTTCTAACAAATGGTAAGATACTGCCTTAACTTCAACACCATAACCATGGACTAGTTGGTCATAAGTATCTCCAAATAATGTACCATTAAGTGCAAAACCTGAATCAAGATTAATATCAATACGTGCAGAACTCACTAAAAAATTCTCAGTATCAAAAAGGAAAATTAACTCAGATATAAAGTTCACCAGAAGAGAATCTAAATTATTTGCGTTAATTCTAATTGTATTACTATTCTTAGGTTCTGTGAGTTTACCGCCCGTAACTATCTCTGTGAAGGCTTTACCAATCTCTTCAAAGGCTTCGGGCAGTGAATTGGCTTCAACTTCGATACCTGCATCTGCTGTGTGCTCTACGATTCTGCGCAACTTACTCTCAAAAGGCTTTCTTAATAAAATGGTAGCGGGGGATGGATTTGAACCATCGATCTCCGGGTTATGAGCCCGACGGGATTTCCTAGCTACCCCACCCCGCTACGTTAGAACTAGGGTTAATCAGACTCTAGAGTATTCCTCTCTAAAATAAGGCTGATATAAAATCTTGTTAGCGGCAACTCATAAATATATTGCTATGATAAAACTAATGTGGCTGAGGAATTAAACATAGAAGAACTACGGAAAGTAATAGAAAATTTAGATAATCAACAAGTTATTTTGATTGTTGTCATTACCACATTGTTGTTCTACCTTATACTGACGAAAACTCAGAGAGGTAGAGAAGTTCGGAGAAAATTTAGAATTTTGCCTAAGCTAATGCCTCTTGATGATTATAATGATATCGAAATTAAGAATCCTGAGAAAATAGATGGGAGCCAGAGACAATTAAAAAATGAAATTATTGATAACGAACATGCAATACTACAGAATCTAGTTGGTGAAGATTCACCCGAGATATTAAGCGGATTCGATGAGGGTGATATAACAACTATTCCAGAGGAGGAGGAAAACATACCTCTGGCAAATCAGAATTTTCCAAGTATCAAAGGTAAAATTGAGAATGTTGCTAAAAGCCTAGAATATTGTGCTGAATGCGGCAAGCCTGTGAAAGAAGAGTGGAAAGCTTGCCCTTATTGTGGTGAATTTCTTGAAGTTTATGAAGAAGAAGAGAGCTAAGGTTTCCTACGATAGACAAAAGAAAGCAATGTAAGAACTGAGACGGTTGCGATAGAGCTTGGACCTATCAAAAGAGGGTCATCTCCACTATTTTCCCCATCTACTGCTGTTTTTTCACTTACAAAAACAGGCAAACCTAGAGTATTATCGATCCTATTGCTGTTTGATTCATCGACTGCTTGTTCGAAATCTACGAAGATTTTCAGTGTATAGCTACCTGGTGAAGGACTTTCCCAATTAAGTATAACTGGCTCTGAACCAAATCCAGATATGCCTTGAGACACAGTGTACTCATCGATAACCAATTGACCAAGGTAAAGTTTAACACCAAAAGATCCTGCGGATTTTCCCCCATTATTATTCACTGTAACTTGAATCTGAATTGGCTCTCCTTCGATAATGTCATCTTTTACTAGAGAAGCCAGATTGCCGTTAATCAAAACATCATCTATACTTACTGATAGATCTGTTACCCTGTCAAGTGGAATGTCAAGAGTCAAGTCCATAGATAAAGTAGCTGAACCATCTCCAGGAGATATCGAATCTGCTGTCAACAAAAATCCCACTCTATCACCAAGACTGTCATCGTAGTTGATTGGCTTCAAAACGATGTCTATGGTCTCAGTTTGAGATTTTCCAATAGTTACTGATTGTATTTCATTACCTCCAATCTCAACTCTTACGGTCCAGTCACTACGGGCCGTAGTGGCATCCAATTTGTATGTGTCCTTGTCACTACCTGTATTTCTTAACTTAACACTGAAAGTATAATAACCATCTATATCTAAATTCTCTGGGTCTATACTTATTTCATCTGGTGGCGAGACAAACGCTACTCCATAGGTCCTCACTGTTGTCTCAAGTCTAACAATCTCATTTATTTGCGAATTACCGGAAGATGTAACTGTAACCTTTACTACTTCATCACTCCCACCTGAGGCTGAAACTGGTGCTTCAACCCTCACCTGAACATAGCCATACTGGCCTTCTGGAAGATCAAGCGTTTCCTGGGATTGAAGAGTAGCCTCCCAACCAGAAGGTAAATCTGAGTCATCTAATTCAATTTCAAAGATATCGCGCGTGTTTCCAAGATTTTGGACCATAAATTCATAATCGGTCTTCCCTCCTCTGGGCAACTGCCCATCAGCACTATATCCCTCACCAAACTCAATGCCCAAATCATATTCATCTACAACAAGATCATAGGATATCTGAGATGACCATTCATTACCCCAAATATCCTTAATCGACAACTCTATACTGTAGAATCCTGAAGTTATACCTTGGTCCTCTTGGTACCACCAAGTGCCTTGTATGTATTTTGCATAAGTATGCTTATCTTTGACTATTGTTGAATCTTTGAAAGAACCTCCTCCAGCAACACTCTGTACTTCAATGGTGGCGCTTGAGATATCTAAATTGTCGGCACCTAGAGCGTTAGTCACATTCACCTTGATAAATAACGAATCTTCACCCACTTCATCTACTCTATCATTACTGAAATAACCGGTGTAATCATTGTCTATATTTACATGTCTAAAATTCATTATAAAAGATGATTCAAAATCTGTGCTTCCAGCCTTAACCCAAACTGTCCTATTCTCGGTATCTGGTGCCCAAGTTACGCTTGTTTCCAATATTAGTCCAAAAGTAGTGTACGGTGGAACTCCGTTAGGAAATTCACTTTTATCAATTGATGAGCTCTCCAATTCTAATGTATAATTTTCGCTAAGGAAATTGCACACGGGATCACAAGGTGCCGTTTTGCCAACCTCGTCGACCGATATATTGGTCATAGTTGTTTTGGGTTCATCTCCTGAATAATCAATCCAAGTGATGAAAAGTGTAGTCTTGAATCTTATCTCCTGAACATTTGTTGACTCAACCCAAATAACATAACTGTAGGAATCGCCCAATGCAAGAGAACCGCCCATATTCCTTTCAAAGTTCACAAGTGGAAAATAACTATTAGCCTGATTAGGGTCGTCTCGGGCTTTCCAATATTTTGGTCTATCTGATGTAGGTTCCTCTATCTCGAGATCATATGTATCGCCTATTCCTGTTTTAGAGAAATAGAATTCGACATCAGCGAAATCGCTACCTCGTGCTTCTGCCTCAGAGGGCGAAGCAGCTAACAAAGAAAAAAATGCTGCGAGTGCCAATATATGACAAATGCGTAACATATCCTGTGTACCGGATTGATGACAGTATTAAAGTTTCGTCATGAAAAATAACAACGATTATTCAAAAAGGTGCTGTCCGCCGCCTGTTGCTGTGGGTTCTTGATCGTGCGATATCAATTCACCTCTACGATAGACATGGGATGGGAACACTGCTGGCCATCCATCAAACGGCGTCCACGAAGCACGGGAATGTAGTGAAGCACCATCTATATTCGTTATCTTCTTCAAATCGATGACCATGAGATCTGCGGTAAGACCTTCTCTTATTCTTCCTCTATCCAAACCAAGTCTATCTGCAGGCGCCTCGGCCATAGCATTAATCAATCTATCCAATTCGAGGCGGCCCTCTGAAACTTCATTCATCATCAAAGGAATCATAGTCTCGACACCTGGGAGACCTGATGGGGGATCATCTGACTTTTTCTCATCCATTGTATGTGGTGCATGATCACTAGACAAGATAGGAATACGACCCTCGCGAAATGCCCGATATAATCCCTCATTGTCTTTTCTTGTGCGAAGAGGTGGATCTACTTTACAATCTATTGAATCACAATTGTCAAGGCTCAGAAGTAAATGATGAGGACAAACCTCAGATGTGGCCCCTTCAGGCATCTTTTCTAAACCATCTAGAGTAGACAAATGTGCAACATGTAATTTGTCAGAAGGGGGCATTGCCGAGAGGCATTCAGGTTCCGCTAGTAGCCTATTTTCAGTATGATCTGATAATTTATGAAGTGGATTATTGTGCATGTAATCTGGATGCTCACCATGGATAACCATAGGTTTTGTAGTCTTTGAAAGAACATCTCTAGCAAAATCAAAATATTGCTCTGAAGTAACCCCATAAGGATATAGTTTCCAGAACGCGGCAGGTATGCTATCAAACCAAGGTCTGCTAGTCAAATCCCCGTCGACATTGACGCCAATTCCAAAATCAACTATGGATTTAGAGGAGGCAATAGACACTTTTTCCTCAAATGTTTCTAAGTCAGAAGTGAAAGGATTCGTATTGGGCATGTCAACGACTGCTGTTACACCGCCACATGCTGCTGACACTGAACCGCTCGCCCAGTCTTCTTTATGAGGATAACCAGGGTCTCTGAAATGTACATGCATATCAAATGCTGCAGGTAAGATAACACCTTGAAAAACTGTATGTTTATCTCCCTCGAGAATCTTCTTTACAGCAGTAATTTTACCATCTGAAACCCCAATACAGGCATCTACAAGTCCTTGCCCTGAAATCCACGTCTTGCCTTCAAAGACTTCCATTAACTATTCTCCTTGACTGTTAAAGAAAAGGTCGTTGTATAAACCCGTTCGGTCCTACTAATCATTTCAATATCAAAATTATAATCTCCAGGTTCAACTTCAGAGTCCATAGTTACAGATAAAGTCAAGTTTACATATGACTTGGATGTCAAATTGAAGGTTAAATTTGAATCCTCCTCGTAAACATATTTTGAGAATTCGGGTGATGTAGAGAGCAACTCAGATTCTAAATCGCTTGAGTTCACATAATCAACTCTAATATCTATTGTAAAATTATCTAAACTGCTTATTTTTACACTAATGTTATCCCAAGCTTCAACTTCTCCATTATTCAAAATTCTAATAGATGTCTGATTAGTCTGATTCAAAACTGGAATAAAATTTGTCTGGTCAACATCAATATCTAAGGAAAAAGGAGATTCTACGGCATATATGGGTGAGGGGGTGAAGGTTGTTAGAAGTATAAGGCCTGTAAGCACTCCCACTCCAATTCTTGAAGAATCTAATTTAGATAGCTCCTCCGATGGAGGTGGGTGAGATGTTCCAAGGAAAAAAATCAGGATTGCATATATTGCCCAACCTGAAAATGGAGGGCCGAATCCTGGAATACCATAAAATGTCATTACTATTAGAAGAAAAATAACTGTATAGGATAGGCCATTAGCCTTCGGGCCCAACAGGGCTCTGGCAATGTGACCACCATCTAACTGACCGGCTGGTAACAGATTAAGGGCAGTTACGAAGAAACCTGTCCAACCGGCAAGTACTACTGGATGAGAAAGATAATCTCCAGAAGAAGGATAGAACATTTCACCTAGTTCATGAAGTGCATTAAAGAAAAATGAGGACCCTAGAAATAGAGAATCACCTGAATCTACGGGAACAGGTACAGCATTCTGCTCAGTCAACCAAAAACCAAGTAAAGTAACTGGAATTGCAACAAGTAAGCCTGCAATTGGCCCACTCGCACCCACATCTAACAGAGCTTTTCGGTTTGGTATTGGCTCTCTAATAGATATGAAGGCCCCCATTGTACCAAACGGAAATAGCATAGGTGGCATTGGTAAGAAAAATGGAAGTGAAGCATCTAAATTGTGTTTCTTGGCGTAATAATAATGCCCCATTTCATGGGCTCCTAGGATTGCCATGAGAGGAAGAGAAAAAGTTAGGAAGCCCATAAGAAAATCTGTAGTTATAAGAATTCTAAGCCACCACCAATCGGTGTCAAGAACAGATGAATCAGAATAAGAAGCCCACCACATAGCTCCTGCCCAGGTGGTGGTAAAGATTGTAGCAATAAGAAGATACAAATTTATTTTCTCTTTGACATAATCAAATGATGGCTGGGGTAGAATTACCAAAACAAGCTCATCTCCTGCTCTCCTAAGCATTGGGAATGTACGTTCAGCCCCAAGACTGGTTGTTGCCTTAAACGCCAGTCTCAGATTCTCAAATTGAACGTCAATATCATCTGGTTCATCCACGTAGAAAAGATGAGAATGTCCATCCCATGAATAATCATTGACTTTCCAACCTAGGGTTTCTATAAACTTCTGTATGGTCTTTGACATCTATAACCCCAATACCTTACTGGAAGCAGTTGACAATTCTGC
>CAYSOH010000017.1:0-13810 GCA_964432625.1 uncultured archaeon | reverse complement strand
TATGCAATGGCAAAATCGATGATGAGGGATGATGAAAATTAACTACAAAAGAAGATGGGACGCAATAAGAGATAGTCTTGAGGATAAAGATGCTTTTCTGATATCTCTACCAGGAAATACAAGATATCTAGCGAACTCAGAAGCGCCCCCAGGATGTCCTCCTGGATCAACTATGAATTTTGTTATAATTCCAAAGAAAGGAGAACCTATGGCCATAACATCCTCTCTGGAAGAACACAGATGTAGAAAAGAATCTTCCATTGACGATATTAGACTGTGGACTCACTATCCAGACATTGAGTCTGATGGGAAAACGGCCTTAGATGTTCTCAAAAACAGCCTAAAGGAAAAGAAAATAGAGAATGTTTATGCAGATTCAAAGATAAGATTGGGGAGATCTGTTAAGGTAAATCAGAATAATTTTGTTACAGAAATGAGAGGTGTAAAATCCAATGATGAACTGGAAAGAATTAGAAAGGCAATTAAACAATCAGATGCTGGACAAGAATTCGCAAGAAACCTTGTCGAATGCGGAGAAGGACTAACTGAAAGAGAAGTAAGAACTGAAATTGATTATTTTATGGGCCGTAATGGAATTCAAGAGAATTCATTCACAACAATTATCGCTTCAGGACCTAATGCTGCGCATTCTCACCACTCTAACACAAACAGAAAATTGGAGAAAGGTGACCCTGTCATATGTGATTTTGGAGTGTTCTGGGATGGATATTGCTCAGATATAACTAGAACTTATTTTGTTGATGGTAAACCCACACCTGAAATGAAAGATGTTTATCAAATAGTTCTAGATGCAAATAAGCGCTCAATTAATGCACTTAAAGCAGGGGCAACAGGACACAAAGTAGACAAGGCAGGAAGAGATTTTATACGAAAGAAAGGTTATGGGAGAAATTTTGTCCATGGAACTGGACATGGTTTTGGGTTGGAAATACATGAATTCCCATCACTGACATACAAATCTAAAGTTATTGTAAAGGAATCAATGGCTGTGACCATAGAACCTGGAATATACCTTCCTGGTAAAGGAGGCGTGAGAATAGAGGATGACGTTCTAGTTAATGGAGACAATCCGCAGATTATGACTAAGGCAAAAAAGGATATCTACTGAGATGATGGAAGCGGAACTTGTTGTTAATCGCTTACTGGAGAAGAAACCTAAGACAAGACAAGAGGTTCAACTGATTAAATTGGAAGTTGCTAAAGAGGAAAAATTTGATATGGTGCCTCCAAACAACCAACTACTAGCCCAAATTGATGCAAAAGAACAACCTGAACTGGCTAAATTATTGAGAGTAAAACCCATGCGTACAAGCGCAGGTGTAACTCCAATTGCAATTATGACATCTCCGGCTCCGTGTCCTCATGGGACATGTACCTACTGCCCAGGGGGACCTACTAATGATAGTCCACAATCTTACACTGGGCATGAACCTGCAGCGAGACGTGGAAAAAGACACAATTACAATTCCAAATCACAAGTTAATGCAAGAATAGAGCAGTATATCCGTAATGGACATCCTACCGATAAAATAGAGATAATCATAATGGGTGGAACTTTTACGGCAAGAAGCCCAGATTATCAAGACGAATTCCTGACTGGTGCATTTGAAAAGCTCAATGGTGAAAAATTACCATTAGATGAAGCATTGCTGAAAAATGGAGATGCTAAACACAAATGTGTGGCTTTAACTATGGAAACAAGGCCAACTGAATGTAATCCATGGACTGTTTTTCAAATGAGAAAGCAGGGAGCTACAAGAGTGGAAATAGGGGTTCAATGTCTTGATGATGGAGTGCATGATAAATTAAATCGCCAACAAAAAGTAGATGATGTGATAAAAGCAACAAAAATGTTGAAAGAAGCTGGTCTCAAAGTCGTTTATCACATGATGCCAGGACTTCCTGGAATGACACCTGAAACTGATTTGAGGGATTTCAAAAGGCTCTTCGAAGAAGAGGATTTCCAACCAGATATGCTAAAATTATATCCAACATTGTTAGTCAAAGGGTCTCCTCTTTCCCGTAACCCCGGGGATTTTGTACCATATGATACTGAGACTGCAGCCAAAGTTGTAGCTGACCTAAAGGAAATAGTTCCACCGTATGTTAGAATACAGAGAATACAGAGAGATATTCCAAAACCTCAAATTATTGCAGGTGTAATGAATTCAAATTTGAGACAGTATGCAAGAAAAGAACTTAAAAAACGTGGTAAGAAATGTAAATGCATTAATTGCAGGGAATTGTGGAGAGCACAAATTGATCCTTCGACTGCAAAGTTAAAGGAAATAAAGTACAGGTCCAGTGGAGGGATGGAATATTTCATATCCTATGAATCAGGAACAAAACTTTTGGCTTATGTTAGATTAAGATTAGATGAAAATGCAACAGTCAGAGAATTGAAAGTGACTGGACAGGCTGCCAATATTGGAAAAACAAGTACGGGTGTACAGCATATGGGATTAGGTAGTAAATTGATGAAAATTGCGGAAGATAAAGCGAAAGATTATGATAAGATTAGAGTGACCCATGGAGCTGGAACTAGAATTTATTATGAAAAATTAGGATATTGGCTAGAAGATTACTATATGGTTAAAGACCTTGAGAAGAAAAATGACAAAAATAAGAATTGATACTACTAATACTGAAACTGGCTGGATTTTCAAAGTAACGATTTCAAATGGAACATCAACCGTACACAATGTCAACTTGACAAATGAGTACTATGAACACTTATCAATACCAGATGTAAAACCTGATAAATTAGTAGAAAGTTCATTTATGTTCCTTTTAGACAGAGAACCAAAAGAAATGATATTAGGAAGTTTTGATTTGCAAGTAATAACAAGATATTTTCCAGAATATGAAAAAAGAATATCTGAATACATCTAATTATTTTATAAGAGGGCCTCTCATAGATTCAGTATGGTAAAATATGTTTGTCACAATTGTGACATGTCAGTTTCAGGTTTAAATTGCGGAACATGTGGTAATGAATTAGTTCATGATACTATCACAAAAGATGATGGAACTACCGTAGATGTTTCTAAATGTCCTTCAGGATGTGGAAAAATCAAATCACCAATGTGTTGCGGTAATGATATGCACAACCATTAATTTCTGACTGCATCTAGACTAACTACTGGTTCGCTTCCAATAACTTCAGCTGAATGAGTAGCACCAGCTGGAACCTCTATCCAATCTCCAGGCCCTAAATCAACAAATTGGCCATTCATCCCCATCCTGAAAGTACCTGATAGAACAGCATCAATTTTTGCTATGCCATGGTTGTGATCACCAAAATAGGTTCCAGGTCCATAAGTATAACGACTCACACTATACCCTTTGGACTCTAATAATTTCCTTAATGAGTCCTCAGTAAGGTCCCCATCCACAGACTTATTCCATCTACGAACTATTATGTCTGTCATTAGAAAAGACTTAGACTATCTGAATTTGCCATCCTGTCCAAGGTTTCAGTAACTAATGAATTGGGCCCTAACACTTCCTTTGCTTGTAGATATATACAGCGAATTTCATTTCTTTCAAGACCTTCCAGTGAAGGCATAATACTCGAACGAATTACTCTGTCAAGAGCCAATTCGGGCCCATATTTCTTGATTGAATTGAAGATTGTGACCATAGAGTCAATCAAGAGTGCCGGACCAATCTTCCGGAAAGTGCGAACGCCAACTGCCATTTCATCACCACGTTTTGGAGGTTCTCCTGGTGCTAAAAATTTGACTAGTTTCTCGTGACAGTCGTAAATTTTTCCATCTTCATCATAGAAATCAAATTTACGACTTGGATAATGCCTACATTTTTCCCCAAACTTCCAAAGTTCATCACCTTCTGCTCTTTCAGGAACTAGACCGAGCTTTTTTAATTTGAAATAAACAAAGACCGGCATACGGTGATACTCATCCTCTGGAAGTGGAAGTCCAATTTCCACAAAAGCAAAACGACGCATTAACGCAAAACCAACGTTGAAAAGTGTGTTCTTATCCTGGGTATTCATAGTCCCAATTATTCTGAATTCAGGTGGCATCATAAACGGAGCTCCACCAGTTTCCTTGTGCGTCAGAAGTGGTTGTTTGTCCCTGTATTCAAAAACAGTAAAGAGTTTACCAAAGGCTTCATCAATATTAGCCCTGTTGAACTCATCGATTACTAGGTAATGCGGTTTACCTCTTTCCCGGATTGACAGTTCACAGAGTTTAGCCGCTTCCGCAACATATCCATCCTTGAAATAATAACCACCTGAATCATCTGGAGAGATACCACCTATGACATCAAAATTAGACCATTCTGCGTTAGCTGTAACAATCGTGTAATTTGGAGCTTTACTGCCATTTGGTTGTTCAATTTCCCCACATAATTTAGTTAGTAGAATATTCGATAAAGCCGTCTTTCCGGTACCTGGCTCACCAAATAGCATTATATTCTTTCCTGATGTTAGATGAGTGATTACCTCATCGACGGTCTCTTTGGTTGTAGAATACGCTTCAGCAATTTCATGGAAGTCAACTTCATAATCAACTTCAATTGCTTGCCTTAGCTCAACTGAATGGTCAACCTTATCCATCATTGTTTTCTCCACCAATTCAAGATCCGGAGTGTTTTCTGTCGTATGTTTCAATTCAATCTGAAAATCGTCTCCATATTCATTCATCAAGAATTCCATTGCCGAGTCGACACTCCATTCAGGCATTGCTTTCTGCTGACCGGGTACAGAAGGTGCGAACGGATCTTCCCTGTTGGGCATTGCTGCATCACTTGCCAATGACATCTGCCTCAGCTTTTGAGAACCAAATTTGTAGCTTAACCAGAAACCTATTGCTGTAACGAAAGCTGCGAGGACTAGGTTGAATTGGGCATCACTATCTTCCGGCCACTCTGCCTCATTACCACCTGCTAATATTGGTGCTAGGAAAGTACCAAATAGAGCAAATATTCCTGCAGCAAAAATTGCGAAATAAGCAACTCCCATTGATCCAGTTTCACCTCTACGTTTTCTGTAAAATGAAACCATACCTATTGTCGAAATACCAAGAGCCATAATTGTAAGAGTTGTATCATTTTCATCCATTCCAAGACCCCCATCTTCACTAGTTATGACATTGTAAGCTAAAATCAAGAACTGGAGTAGTAAACCTGATATTATCATGGAGAAATATTTTGCTTCGACAACATCATTAATCTTAGTATTAGTTATCAACCAATTACCCACGCCCGCAAACAAAAAAGTGGCTGCCATAAGGAGAATCATATTATCTCCACTACCTAAGGCTAAAGGTACTGTAGAGAAGCTCTCATATCCTAATTCTTGACACTCATTTAGAACAAGAAGGCCTTTAGCTTCATCTTCAGCAAGAAGATTGAGATCATCTCTGCTAAGCTCGTTAACACAAATTGAGTAGGGGCCTAATGCATAGTTGTAAAATATTGAAGATAAAAGTAGTGCTGCTGCAACTATAAAAATGTAAAAAGTTGCAGAAGGAGGGTCATCTAATGGCCTACCCAAAGAAGTTCGGATTAACAGAACACCTGTAGAGACAATTAAACCTATTGTGCATACTAATCCAAAAGTTAGTTGAAACGCAAAAATGAAATTATCTGCAAAACCCCCATAAATAACAAATAATAAAAATTCAATAATTGTAAAAACAAGTATAGGATTAACGATAGAAGTGTTTGAAACTTTATTGTATATGTAAAAAGCTGTGATTAGAAGAATCACATTAAGGACTAAGAATGTGAAACCACTAATGTAACCCATGTTAACTGGACAACCTTCTCTTGTTCCATAATCTACGGCCCCGTTACCATTAGAATCATATCTATTCAAATCCCATGTTTCACAATCAAACGGTTCTCCACTAAATACCTCAGAAGTACCTCTATGTTCTATAGTTGTGAGATTTCCACTAATGTTCTCCGTGGAAGAACCAACATTTGTTCCTGGCTGAAGATCATCAAGAGAAGATCCCTCCTCAACACCAGGAACTGCTGAAATACCTAGGCCTATAACTCCAAAAAAAAGCAATATGGAAACACACAACATTGCTAAGGGAGCAATATAATTTATCTCACCCTTAGTAAGAAATATTTTATCAAGCCTTGAATTTAAGGCATTAAAATCGGGAGTAAAATTAGAAATATTGGAAAATACAGATGAAACAGATGATGTTTCACTTTCTTCAGTAGAAGCATCGGCCGCATCTGAATCAGAAACTTCAGTGGCTGCAAGTGTCTCCTCAAGAAGTTTCTCTTCATCTGACTGTGTGGATTCCACCTCTGCTTCATCCTCAGACCGTTCTGTGTCATCAGTAGGAAGTGGATCTTCAACAGATTGTTCTAACTCATTAGGCGTCTCTTCTGGACCTGAATCTCCAAAATCAGAACCACAAATAGCACAACTATTTTCGCTGTCCTGTTCTTCCTCATACTGACATACAGGACATACCTTCATGACCAATTGACGGAAAAGGGCATTAAAATGTTAACTGAAAGGAAAATAAGTAAACTTTAAATAGGAGCTCGAGCAAAAAGTAATCCCCATGAAAGAACAGCTCCAGCAGATACAAGCCGTTGCAATTGTAACTTTTCTATGTGTGCTAATTTCAGTGCACAGCGATGAGGATTACGGCAAGTGGTTTGTGGTAGAAGGGATAAGGCAGGATGTAACCTACACCAACGATGAGAAGGGCAACGAGACAACTGTGGAGTCTGCCCAATACTCTTTCAGTTATAGCTATTATCTCAATTATTATACGTCCTATGACAGCAATACTAGAGATCCAATGAGCATAGGTTATGGAAGTCCTGAGTGTATAGCTTGCTCTAATCAGAAAGATACGGCAGGAAATATCAAGTTATTGGCTTATGGTACAGCAATCGTAGCATTATCTGTTGCATACATGGCCCGTAATTCTCTAAAGAATCTGCACAGCAAAGGACTTAGAGGTGCGCTCAAAAATTTAAAATATGTAGCAATCTTAGTAATTGTTTTTGGAATCATAACAGGATTTCTATTCTACTCAACATGGCCTGAGGCTCTTATAGCTGATGAAGGTTTGATAGATACAGAAAAAGATGGAATTAATCCTAGATTAGGATGTATTGTAAGCCAAGAACCTCCTAACGACTTTAACTTCTATAACAAAGCCAGCTGTGAAGAGTACACAACTGCTCTTGTTCAAGGAGATAGTGATAGGGTAAGTGCACGTTTGAACCCTATAGAGTGGAAACCAGGAATAGGATTCTTTATAGTCATAATTGGTAGCATGCTAACTGGTGGTGGGACTCTTTACATATTAGGAAATATTGATGAGGAATGGCAGGCTATATTGAAGAAGCAAGAATTAATCGAAAGACAACAAGACATTCAAGATAGTGAAGTTGAAAGAAACAAAGATTTACTTCAAGATTTTGAAAAAACTGAACAGAGTCTCAAGGATGCTGAAAAGAAAATCGAGGATGTTAGATCTGCAGCTGAGAATATAGATTACAAAGGGATAGAAGATTTAGAAGTTGAACTCGATCGTTTGACAGCACTTAATCAAAGTGTTAACACATTAAACAACTCACTTGAATCCAAATTAAAAAGTGCTAGAGTTGCTACCTCGGAAGTGGAAAAAAGAGCTAGGATGACTGAAAAAGAATTGAATGATGACATCTCGGCTAAAAGCAATCTGGAAATAGAGATTGAAGATCTTCGAAACAAACATGAGAATGACATGAGATTAAGCGATCGAATGACTCGTGAAATAAGCTCATTAAGGAAGATGAGTGAGGAAGCTGAAGAAAGGGCAATTAAATCTGAGAAAAGATTGAAAACTGAAAAACCTGAAACTGTTAAAGCCTTGGAATCTTATGATTCTGTTAAAGCTGCATATGATAAAACCGTGCAAGAGAAAAATAACCTAGAAAAAGAAATAATGGGCCTTGAACAGCAAACACTTGAGGCTAATGAAAGAGAAAAAGCAGCTATTGCTGAAAGGAATGACGCAGCACAGAGAAGAAAGGAAATGGATAGGGAAGTGAAATTGATGGAGAAAAACAAAAAACGCATAAATGATAAATTCACAACTTTGACCACTAACTTGGAAAAGGCAAAGAAAGAATTAGCAAGCACCAGAGAAAGGGCTGGAGTAGCACTAAGTGAATTAGACTTAGAAAGAGAAACTATAGTAGAGTTAGAACAAGAAGCTGAGAAGCATAGGCAAAAAGAGAAAGAAATTGTAGAAATAACTGATTCTATGAAAGAATTACAAGAACAAGTTTCAGATCAGAAAGAAACAAACAAAGGAATAGAAAAAGAGCTCAAGGCTGAAATAGAAATAAAGAAGAGAACTGAAAATGATCTTAGAGCACTAGAGAAGGCATCGAAGCAAGTTAGCAAAGTAATGGAAACCCTCAAGAAACAATTTGATACGGCTAAAGAAGAACTTGGAATAGCTGTTGATGAACGAAATAAGGCTGAAAGATTGTTAGAAACTGAGAGAGATGAACATGAAAAATTGAAAGACGATTTAGAGTTCTTACAAGGAAACACCATAGGTAGTGAAGAGGACACTGAAAGAAAAGTCAAGGCCATGGAAATTGAAGGCTCTAAAGCCAAAGAACAGGCAAATGAAATGAAAGAAGAAGCTGATAACCTAGGTGATATGAATCAGGAACTGGAAGAAAAAATAAAGGAAGCTAGGTTACAAAGTATTGAAACAACTTCCAAAGAACCTGAAACAAGCGGAAAGAAAGCTGTTATCGGCACCAGTCTTATTGTAAAGAATCTTACCAAAGAAACCGAGCACAATTTTGTACTAGTAAATCCAGACCAGGCAGACATACCTAAGGGAATGATACCATTAACTAATCCAATAGGTAAATCACTTGAAGGTGCAAAAGAGGGTGATGAAGTTAAGGTTGGACCTACTACTTTCAAGATACTGAAATTAACCTAAGCCAATAGCTTTCTACCATTTCCCTAAGTAACTCACTAACAGTTATTGAAGGGTGCTTGACAATTCCACCTGTTTTAGACATACTGGAATATGGGTTTCTCTTCTCGTTATCTATAAAGTGACTAAAATATAGCCACCGCTTATGGACTACAATGCCTCTGAAACTACCTGAAAATAGCAGAGAGATGAGAGACTGGGAATGGAATGATTACAGACCATATTTTGATTATTTGTCTCAGCAAAAAATAGATAGTAACAATATTGAAGGATGGATGAAGTACTGGTCTGATCTGAGTGAGTTGATTGGGGAAGTTGGAACAGATGTGTATGTTGCTACTACAGTAGATACTACTGATGAAGAAGCCAAGAAAAGATTCCATGCCTTTCTAGAGAATATAAGTGAAAATGCTAGCTCGAAAAATCAAGAGCTAAAGAAAATGCTGCTTGATTCCGAGAAAACTCCAAAGAACTTCAGTATACCACTACGAGCGATAAAAAGTGAAGTTGGAATGTTCTGTGAAGAAAATCTACCCCTTATGACGAAAGACAGCAAGCTATCAAAAGAATATGATGCTATAATCGGGGCTCAAACCGTAGAATGGGAGGGAGAAGAAGTCACAATCACACAATTGTCACCAGTATTGCTCGGAACGGATAGAGATAAACGTGAAAAAGCCTGGAGACTAGCCAACGAAAGAAGATTAGAGGATAGAGAAAAGATAAATGAAATATGGAAACAAATACTCAAACTGAGAATTGAAATTGCAGAGAATGCAGGATTTGATAACTACCGGTCATGGAGATGGGAATATCTCAAAAGATTTGATTACACTCCTGAGGATTGTTTGAAATTTCATGAGGCTATTGAGAAAGTCGTTATGCCATTTGTCAATAAACTAATGAAAGAACGCAAGGATAAATTGGGGCTTGAAACTCTAAAACCGTGGGATCTAAGTGTAGATCCTGATGGTAGGGAACCTCTGACTCCATTCCAAAATGCAGGTGAATTAGAAGAGAAATGTCACAACATTTTCAGGGCTGTAGATCCAGAATTAGGAAATCATTTTGATGTGATGCGGGAAAACAAACTTTTGGATTTAGCAAATAGAAAGGGAAAGGCACCTGGAGGCTATTGCACAGAATATTACCACCAAAGACTACCTTTCATTTTTATGAATGCTGTAGGAACTCACAGTGATGTGCAAACCATGCTGCATGAGGGTGGACACGCATTCCATGTATTCGAGTCAGATCAATTGCCATATTCGGCCCAAAGAGATGTTGGAATGGAATTTGCAGAAGTCGCCTCAATGGCAATGGAATTATTGGCTGCTCCTTACATAACTAAAGATTTTGGAGGATTTTATGATTTGGAGGATGCAAATCGTGCAAGAATAGAACATTTGGAAAAATTAGTGTTGTTCTGGCCATACATGGCTGTAGTTGATGCATTCCAGCACTGGGCTTATACAAATCCTGATGATGCTATGAATCCAGATAATTGTGATAAAGAATGGACTTCTTTGTGGAAAAGATTCCAAACTTTTGAGGATTTGGATTCAAACGAATTTGAAGATGTGATTGCTACAGGATGGCACAATAAGCTTCACATTTACCATGTTCCATTCTATTATGTTGAGTATGGAATGGCGCAGCTGGGGGCAATTCAAGTATGGGGTAACGCATTAGAAGATCAAAGTGACGCGGTAAGAAAATACAGAAGTGCTCTTAGTAAAGGAGGAAATGCAACATTGCCTGAACTGTTTAAGGCTGCAGGAGCTAAATTTGCGTTTGATGAAGACATGCTAACATATGCAGTTAATCTGGTTGACAAAAAAATAAAGGAAATGAATACATGAGTAAGAAATCTGTTCAAGACGAATACGCACCAAATTCAATATGTTTTGGCTGTGGACCTGCAAACAATGAAGGTTTGCAGATAAAATCATACAGAGCCAATGAAGGATTAGAAATGGAATTTGAATGCGATGAAAAGCATCAGGCATTCCCTGGAGTCATAAACGGAGGCATTATTGGCTCATTACTTGACTGCCATGGCAACTGGACTGCTGCAATTGCTATAATGGACAGAAATGAACTCGACAAACCTAAATGTACAGTAACTGCTCAATATGAAGTCAAGCTGAAAAGACCCACTCCATTGGGACCTACTCTAAAACTACAGAGCAGAGTTTTAGCGCTTCAAGATGACAGAGCTGAAGTTATTATAGAACTGAAAGCCAAGGGGAAAACCTGCGCGACCGGCAGAGGATTGTTTGTAGCTGTTGAAGAAGGGCATCCAGCATATCATCGTTGGCATTAATGAATCCAGATGAACTATGGAATGAAGCTATTCGTGAACACAATACTGGTGACTTCCACGAGGCTCATGAGTTATTTGAGGATTTATGGTTAGAATTGGATGATAGAGCTGAGAAAGATGTCGTTCAAACTTTAGCCCAAGCGGATGCACTTGCAGTTCATCTTGAAACTGGAAATACTGGTGCAGCCCAGAGACTAATGAGGCAGCTCCCAGAACTGATTACTTCTTTCCCTTCGACATACAGAGAAATAAATCTCATAGAAATGAGAAAATGGATAACCAGAATGATCAAATTAATACCTAAATCAGGAGAAGTGGATGAAATTGAAGAATCTACACCGCCAAAACTACTCCAAGGCTGACTTTAGAATGGTATAAGGTCCAGAATCTGAATCACACGCTTTTCTGAAAGGACTGCATAAATCATAGAGTGCAGAAGCAGTTCCATTCTTCAAATCAAGAGGATGTAAAGAACCAGAAAGATAGCTCTCTTCTAGGGAATTATAAGAATCAAATGCAATATCTCCACCAAATTTTTCTGGTCTTTTTATTACTATTTCTCCCAACGCAGGTTCAAGCAAGTGCTCCCAAATATCAAGAACAGGATTGGACTCTCTCTCAAGAGGGCAATATGCTTTGGATAATTTCTTCATCAAAACTTTTTCCTCATCATGAACTAATAAAGCGCCCGATGGATCGGACTTTGACATTTTTGCATCAGTATCCATTCGGCCTGGTCCCGATAATGAGCCTAAGAGTGGTGTATGAAGTGCAACCGGTTTAGATGTCTTCAATTTGTCTGCCACATCTCGCGCCAACATGTGAGCATGCCGCTGATCCATTCCTCCTAAAGCCAAATCAACTTGCAATGCATAAATGTCGGTAGCCTGCATTGCAGGGTAGAAGAATTTAGACATATCTCCATCACCTTCTTCTTCATCCCTACCCATTATCGATAAGGCTCTCCTCATTCTTTTGAGACTACTAGCCTTAGAAACACGAAGGACCATCTCCCAGTAACCATCTTGACGGACTAATTCACTAGCTGTTTGGAAAATCACTCCAGGTGAGAATGCTGAAAACATTTGCCTTTGGTAATCGACTCCTGCCCTCAGGTTGTCCCAATCTGCACCTAGTTTATCATTTATGTAACCGTGCCAATCCGCTAGCAGAATCGTCACTTTAAAGCCTGCTTCGACCAATTCACGTGCCTTAAGCATCGGAACTAAAGATCCTGCGTGCAAAAGACCTGATGGCTCAAAACCAACATATGCTTTGGGAGTCACATTAGAAGATAGCAACTTACTCAGCTCATCCTCGGTTACACATTCGGCAACGCCTCGCAAAACAAGGTCTTTCCGCTCCATTAACTGAATGGAAACAAGCCGGTAGATAACTGCTTTGGTTAAATATCAAACCATCATAAAATTATTTAAATAAGGGTAGACTGTGACATAGGAGTAAACATGTCTGAATCAAATCCTGATGTTCTCAAAGCGGTTCGCCTACTAGTAGGAGATATAGTTAACAGAGAAAGGTACGTTATGTTACCTGCAGAACCTGGTGAAGGGGATCCTGTACTCGGTAAGTTCAGAACTGTTAGTGATGCAAAACGCTTTGCCAGCAGAAGTGACATAACTGAATTCTCACTATGGACACGACTCAAAGTTGTTGGTGGAGGCGATGGCCCTACAGAAGACTTTGGTAGTTCTGATGATGACGAATTGGATGATGACCTTGGTGATCTTCTAGATGACGACGCTGACCTCCCAGATTTGGATGAGGATGCGGACCTAGACGAATTGTTATGAGCAATCCAATAACCATTCGTAGCATAGCTAAACATAATTTGAAAGATGCAGTCCTAATTGATGGATTCCCTGGAGTTGGATTGGTTGGAACAATAGTTGCAAATTTTCTGATAAATACTCTTAAACTAGAACAAATTGGCGTCATTGATAGTCACAAATTTCCTGCAATATCAGTTATCAAAGATGGTGAACCTCATAACCCAATGAGACTTTATTCTGGAGAACAAGTCTGTAATGATGGAACGTGTAATCAAGTAGTGGTTTGCGTCAGTGAATTCACACCACCTGCAGATATAACAAAAGATTTAGTCAATTCCTTAGTGGATTGGGCTGAGAAAAATGGATGTACAAAGATTATCTCTGCTGAAGGCTTTACTTCTGGACCCAAGCCCGATGGAGAGACGAATGAGGTGTATGGAGTAGCCTCATTGCCTGGAGCTAAAACCTGGATTAAGGATGCAAAAGTTAAACCATTCACTTATGGAACTGTAGGCGGTATTACAGGTTGCCTGTTAAATGAGGGTAAAATAAGAAAAATGAACGTTCTGGGACTATTAGCTGAAGTTACTGAGGATGCACCTGATGCTTTGGCTGCTTCAAATGTAATCAAGGCTATTGATGAACTATTGTTGGACATAGAACATGACCCCGAACCTTTGTTAAAGCGAGCTGAAAATCTGGAAAAAGAAGAC
>CAYSOH010000016.1:0-14362 GCA_964432625.1 uncultured archaeon | reverse complement strand
CTAAATTTCTAATTCTGGGGAATATTCTCCATTGCAGGCCTTGGAATTCATTTCTGCCCTATGATAAAATGTAGCATAGGTCATCTCAAGATTAGCATTGTCGCCTGCCCAAGTGTGCAGTGCTGATTGTTGAAGAGCTCGGCCGTAAGAGAAACTCAAGGCCCAAGGGGAATCTCCCATCATATTCATTGCATTCAAATGCTCTGTGGCTTCAGTTTCAGACTGTCCGCCTGAAAGAAATACTATCCCTGGCACTTCTGCCGGAACGGAAGCCTTCAAACATTTTACAGTCATCTCTGCGACTGTCTGCATATCTCCTTGAGATGAACAATCCTTTCCTGAAACGACCATATTTGGCTTCAACAAAATTCCTGGCAGATATACTCCTTCATTTTCTAATTCCTCGAATACGACCTTGAATGTTTTCTCAGAAACTTCATAACATGTCTCAATCGTATGAAGGCCATCCATCAAAACTTCGGGTTCGACGATTGGAACTAACTCTGCGTCTTGACAAGCTTTGGCATATTTTGCTAAAGCTGAAGCATTGGCTCTGATACAATCATCGGTTGGGATTCCATCTCCTATTGTAATGACAGCTCTCCACTTAGCAAAACGAGCGCCTAATTTATGATAAGCTAAACATCTTTCATAAAGTCCATCTAGCCCTTTGGTTAATTTTTCAGAAGGTGATGAGTCCATAGGGTGTGCTCCTTTATCAACCTTGATTCCAGGATAAACTCCCTTTGACTCAAGAATATCAGACAATCGTCGACCATCTTCTGCTTTTTGCTTTAAGGTCTCTTCGAATAATATTACTCCAGAAATAAAGTGTTCCATTCCGTCTGTTTCGAATAATGCTTGGCGAAAATCTCGACGATTCTGTTCTGTATTTTCTTGGTTAATTAATGCTAGTCTCTTGCCCATAGTGGGAGTGCTTTCGTCTGCTGCCAGAATTCCTCTCCCAGAAGCAACTATGGTGCTAGCAATCTCTGCTAATTTTTCCTTGTTCATATCTGTGCATTACTGCCAGAATAAAATGATTTAGGGTTTATTGTTGTCCAATCCCAGATAACATTTCTTGGAACCATAATTGAGTCGTGTCAAATGCCTTACCGCCTTTGATTAATTGCAAATTGATTAATCCCAATTCTCCATTGTTATTATCATCCAAACCCACCAAACCACTCTCACCTTTTAACGCAAATTCTGCAGCCATAAAGGCTGATTTCTTGATTAATTCTAGATCACGGTCACCTGGTTTCGCTGAACGTGCAAAATACCCACTTTTTTGAATCAATGTTTTGTCCGCATCTAATGATTCTGCAAATTGCTTTGCAAACCACTGCCCTGGATTGATATCATCTAAACGAACATGGCCGAAGGCATCTCTAGGAACTTCCTGCCCTTGTGATTCAATTTCTCTGACTATTGTATCCATTCCTGCGCCTTCACTCAAAAATATATTTACGCAATCATTCTTGTCCATACATTCCCGGAGTCTCTGTGACTCTTTTTGAAAGTCGATATTCATTTCAGGAATATAAACTGCATGAACATCCCATCTTTCTCTCGACATGTTCAATTCCGGGAGGAAGGTCATGTTTTCCAGTGATTTGCGATATTCGTACGCTGTGCCTGCTGTAAGCCAGCCACAGTGCCTGCCCATGATCTCGTGGACTATCAATTGGCGACGACTTGTAGTATTTTCATTGACAATGTTCTGAAAGAAGCGTGCACCTTGTTCTGCGGCAGTCCATGCACCTAACGTTTGTTTAACTGGAATGACATCATTGTCTACTGTTTTTGGGAGGCCCACGACTGTTAATTTTTTACCTGAATTTTCTAAATATTTTGCTAAGGCTGCAGACATAGTATTAGTGTCATCTCCTCCAATCGTATGTAAAATATCAATTCTATCTTTCTCTAGTTGCTTTGCTGCAACTTCTAGAGGATCCTGTCCCTCTGAAACATATCCTTTCTTCACGCAATCGTCCACATTAATCAATTTGACTCTGCTATTGCCTATCGGGGTTCCTCCAAAATTGTAAAGTGTTGAGAAGGTTTCTTTAGCTCTATTAGAAAATTCAATACTCTTACCAAGTAGTAATCCTCTGTATCCATGTTCATAACCTATGATTTCAGAATCAGGAGAAATCTCATTATATTTCTCAAGCAAACCTCCTATTGATGCTGAAAGGCATGGGGCAATTCCTCCACTGGTCAATATAGCAACTCTTGGCACGATGTGCGAAAGAGTGGGGATGTTAAAAATTGCTCCTAATTTTTTTGATTAAGGAGTTTATATACTAATCGCTATAAAACGCAGACTAAAATGCTCTGATTGTGCTTGCCAATATGGTAAATGAGATGTTTTGTCGTAGCTAAACCACGATTTTTTGTATTTTTAGAGTAGAACTTAAATAAACCACCTGATTGGCCACAAGCTCCAGTATTCATTAGTCTAACGGTTAGAGTGTGGAAGGGCCTGTAGCTCAGCTAGGTAGAGCGCCCGGCTTTTAACCGGGCGGCCAAGGGTTCGAATCCCTTCAGGCCCGCCAGACATAATGCTGGAGGAGAAACTGCATGCAATCGGGGAAAATCAAAGCAGACGCTGGTTCTTTCCCTACTTAGAAGGAGAATTAAAAAAATGGATGATAATGTGCTATGGCTAAACAAGCTCGTCCCGAAGCATATACTGCTAGAGGACTCTGAAATTGAAAAGAAATTGGGGCCTCTTCAAATGAACAAGTTCCAGTTGCCTAAGATTCTTCTGAAGGATCCTGCAATAGGCGCTCTGAAAAAAATGGGAACTGAAGCAAAACCAGGCGACGTAATTGAAATTCATAGATTTAGTGACAATGCTGGAGTGAATATGGCATACAGGTTGGTGGTTGAAGAATGAACAATAGAGAACTGATAAAATCATTCTTTAAGAGCAGGAGTACTGCTGGACCAAGTGCTGCACTGGTCAATCACCAGTTAGGATCATTCAACGATTTCTTGCCACACGATAAGAATCCGGCTCCTTGGATGCAGAGAGTTGTAGACAACATATCTGTTGGAGCTGACGAGTCGAGAAAGGGAGCAATACGACTTGAATTAGGAGATCTTGATGTTATTGTAGAACTCGGTAACATACGTATCGGAAGGCCCGTTGTCTACGAGGCAAACGGTTCACAGACTGAATCTATACCTATGATGGCAAGGTTGCGTAACATGACTTACGCCGCTCCGATTTATCTCAATTTTACGATTGTAGAAGAGGGAATAGAAATTGAAGAAGTTGAAGAAGAAATCGGAAATATGCCAGTCATGGTTAAATCGATTCTATGTAATCTACATCGTAACTATCTGACTGGAGAAGGATCGGGTGATGATGAGTACAAGAACGCTCTAAGACTGAAAGGAGAAGACCCTCAAGACCCTGGTGGATACTTTATTGTAAATGGAACAGAGAGAGTTTTGGTTTGTTTGGAGGATTTGGCGCCTAACAGAGTCATGGTGGAAAGTGAACAACGCTACCAAAGACAGACTGAATTAGCAAAGGTTTTCTCACAAAGGGAAGGATTTCGAGCCCTAACTGTTGTTGAAAAGAAAAAGGACGGAATTCTCCAAGTTTCCATACCTGTTGCTTCAGGTCAAGTGCCACTTGCTGTTCTGATGATGGCGCTTGGAATGGAATCTGCAGATGACATTATGCAAGCTATAACTGATGATCCTCAAATGCAAAATCTAATTTTAGCGAACATTGAAGAAATCCACAGCACAGAGGGAATCTACACTACCCAAGAGGCCCTCGAATATCTAGAGAGGAGATTTGCTGCAGGTCAATCCAAAGAATATAGAAAAAAGAGAATAAATTACATACTTGACAATACGCTTCTTCCACACTTAAGTACTAATTACGAAGCTAGGCTGAAGAAAGCAGTTTTCCTAGGTCGAATGGCAAGGGAAGTTCTAGAACTTAACCGTGGAGAGCGAAAACCCGACGACAAGGATCATTACGCTAACAAGAGATTAAAACTAGCTGGAAATCTGATGGAGGAACTTTTCCGTTCTGGTCTGCAGGCCTTGTTAAACGATATGAAATATCAAATGGAAAGATCCTATTCTAAGAGAAAAGAGAATCGTGTTCATCATGCAGTTAGAAGAGATGTATTGACAAACAAGATTATGCATGCCATGGCAACCGGTAACTGGACTGGTGGAAGAGCTGGAGTTTCACAATTATTGGATAGGACGTGTAACATGGCCACTCTTTCACATCTGAGAAGAGTGATTTCTCCATTGACAAGATCACAACCTCACTTCGAGGCCCGTGACTTGCATCCCACTCAATTTGGTAGGTTGTGTCCTAATGAGACGCCGGAAGGGCAAAACTGTGGTTTGGTCAAAAATTTAGCTTTAATGGTTGACGTGTCAGAAAATCTACCTGATAGTAATGTTCGAGAAGTTCTTGATGAACTGGATATTCAGCCTATTGTAGAAGGTGAATCACAGCAAGGTAAAGTGTACTTCAATGGAGATTTAATTGGAACTCACAAAGCACCTAAAGATTTAGTGGCTGAAATTATACAACGTCGAAGAAAAAATATGATTAGCAATGTTGTCAACGTTAGATATGACGACTCCTTAAATGATGTTGTTATCAACAGTGACCCTGGGAGGATTAGAAGGCCTTTATTAGTTGTTCAAAGAAACAACAAATTGAGTGTAAAAATGCGTGATATGGAGGCTATACAACAAGGAAAGCTCCATTGGGAAGCTTTACTGGAAAAGGGAGTTGTGGAATATATCGATGCTGAAGAAGAAGAGAACTGCCTGATTGCACTAAACGATAGCGATCTCAAAAACAATAAGAGAACGCATCAATATACTCACATGGAAGTCGATCCAATGGTGATATTAGGTGTTGCTACTTCCAATGTGCCTTTCCCTGAGCACAACTCATCTCCTCGATGTACCATGGGTGCTGGTATGTCCAAGCAGTCACTTGGAATGGGACAGGCAAATTACAGAATTAGGCCTGACACTCGTGGGCATCTGCTTCACTATGCACAGAGACCTATGCTTCAAACTGAGGCGATGAAATACAATACTTTGAGGAAACGACCTGCCGGACAGAACATGGTTGTCGCCGTAATGTCTTACCATGGATATAATATGGAAGACGCTCTGATTTTCAATAGAGGGGCAATTGACAGAGGAGTTGGGCGATCTACTTTCGTGAGAACCTACATGTCCGAAGAAAGACGATATCCTGGGGGACAGGAGGATCGATTTGTCATTCCTGGACCTGATGTAAGGGGTGCACGTTCTGAGGAAGCTTACTTTTATCTCGAAGAAGATGGGCTCATATATCCTGAAATTGATCTCTCTGGAAAGGAAGTTCTAATCGGAAAAACCAGCCCACCTCGTTTCCTATCTGAACCTACTGATTTCCTAAGTCCACAGAAAGTTAGAGAATCATCACTCACAGTTAGACACGGAGAGAAAGGAACTGTAGATTCAGTCATGTTATCAGAGACTGAAAATGGTTCAAGAATTGCAAGAATTCGAGTTCGTGACCAAAGAGTTCCTGAAATGGGAGATAAATTCGCAAGTCGGCACGGTCAGAAAGGAGTCATTGGACACATGGTTCCTCCTGAAGGAATGCCATTTACAGAACAGGGAATAACTCCTGATTTAATAATCAATCCGCATGCAATTCCATCCCGTATGACTGTAGCTCATGTTCTGGAAATGATCGGAGGTAAAGTTGGAAGCATGGAAGGGAGATCGGTTGATGGTAGTGCCTTCTCCGGTGAAAAAGAAACGGATCTTAGAGAAAGCTTGGCTGAATTTGGTTTTAGACATAGTGGAAGAGAGGTTTTGTATGATGGACAGACCGGAAGAAGAATAGATGCGGAAATTTTTATTGGTGTCATATACTATCAAAAATTGCATCACATGGTTTCTGGTAAGATGCATGCCCGTTCAAGAGGACCTGTACAACTTCTAACAAGGCAACCTACTGAAGGAAGGGCGCGTATGGGAGGTTTGAGATTCGGAGAAATGGAACGTGATTGTTTAATCGCCCATGGGGCGTCAATGGTCATTAAAGATAGGCTCTTGGACGAGAGTGATAAGACTGTCCAATTTGTAGATAGTCAATCTGGACACATAGGGTATCTTGACCGAAGAGGGGTTTTGACATCTCCAATGGGAGATAACACTTCTATTTATCCCGTTACTATGTCCTACGCTTTCAAACTCTTATTGGAAGAATTGAAGTCATTGGGTATTGTTGCCAGATTAAAATTGGAGGATCTATCATGAGAGAAATGATACCTAAGAAAATTTCCGAGATTGAATTTGCACTCATGGGTCCTAAAGAAGTTCGAAAGTTGTCTGCTACAAAAGTGATAACTGCTGACACATACGACGATGATGGATTCCCAATTCCAATGGGGCTTATGGATCTTCACATGGGTGTTATCGAGCCTGGACTAAGATGTAAAACCAGTGGACGTAAAATGGATGAGGATCCGGGGCATTTTGGCCACATTGATTTGGCCATGCCTGTCATACACGCTGGATATTCAAAGACGTTAAAGGACATTCTGAACGCAACCCACCCTAGTTCAGGAAGAATTATGCTCACACAGGATCGAATCGAACACTACAATAAGCAGATTCAAGAATTAATGGACTCGGATGCAGGTACAACTGTTGCAATAGGTGGAATATCAAGAAGAGCTGTTCGTGAGGCTGTAAAATCAAAATCCTGCCCACATTGTGGAGAGGAGAAAATCAAGGTAACTCTAGACAAGCCAACTACTTTCCGCGAAGAAGGGAGGAAATTAACTCCAAAAGAAATCAGATCGCGTATGGAAAAAATACCTGATAATGATCTCTTTTGTCTAGGATTCAATCCTAAAGTTACTAGGCCCGAATACATGATTCTGACCGTTCTAGCAGTACCTCCTGTTCCAATGAGGCCGTCAATTACTCTAGAATCTGGGGAAAGATCGGAGGACGACCTTACTCACAAACTTGTTGATGTTCTTAGGATAAATCAACGTCTAAGAGAGAACCGAGACGCTGGTGCACCTCAACTAATTGTAGAGGATCTATGGGAATTATTGCAATATCATATTACGACTTACTACGATAATCAAACTGCAGGTATACCTACTGCCAGACATCGGTCCGGAAGGCCTTTGAAAACTATCGTTCAACGGCTTAAAGGAAAAGAAGGGAGATTTCGTTCAAACCTTTCCGGAAAACGTGTTAATTTCTCTGCTAGAACCGTTATCACTCCTGACCCTTACCTAAGCATAAACCAAGTGGGAGTTCCAGAGATTGCGGCGCGCGAATTAACGGTGCCTGTAAGAATAAATATTCACAATTTGGCCTTCATGAGAAATCTAATCAAGGAAAACTTTGTTCCTTCTGACCCAGACCAATACATCCCGGGAATAAACTACATGATTAGGCCAGATGGTAGAAGAGTTAAACTTACTGATGAGAACTGGGAATTCAATCATGAGAGATTGGAGCCTGGCTTCATAGTTGAGAGGCATCTGATGGATGGAGATATCGTACTTTTCAATCGTCAGCCAAGTCTTCACAGAATGTCAATGATGGCGCATGAAGTTCGTATAATGAAAGGGAAAACTTTCAGAATCAACCTGTGCGTTTGCCCGCCTTACAATGCAGACTTTGATGGTGATGAGATGAATCTCCATGTTGTACAGTCTGAAGAGGCGCGTGCTGAGGCAAGAATATTAATGCGGGTTCAAGAACATATACGTTCACCAAGATTTGGTGGGGCAGTTATTGGAGCAATTCATGATCATATAACAGGTATGTTTTTGCTTACACACGGTGAAGCCAGTTATGATATTGATCAAACTGTTAGAATTCTTTCGCGTGTAGATCACAAAGGTGGGCTTCCAAAGCCTGCATATCCTAAAGCAAAAGGAGGGGCTCGTTGGTCTGGAAGGCAGATTTTCTCTGTACTTCTACCAGATGATATGAATCTGAAATACAACGCTTCTGTATATTTTGCTGACCGGACAATCGAAGAGAATGCTGAATTGGACATGATTGTTGAAATTGTAAATGGTCAAATGATAACTGGGCCTGTAGATGGTAATTCCATATCTGCTTTCAAAGGTAGAATTCTTGAGGAGATTTCCAGACTTAAAGGGTCAAATGCAGCTAGAGACTTCATCGACAAAGTCACTCGTTTAGCTGTAGGTGCTTTGATGGAAACAGGTTGTACCACTGGCATAGATGATGCAGATGTCCCAGAAAATGCTTTAGCACAGATTACAGCTGCACAGAAGAAAGCTGTAAAAGAGGTAGACAAGCTGGTTAATGATTACAATAAAGGCAAATTACAACCTCGTCCTGGAAGAAGTTTAGAAGAAACTCTTGAGGTAGAGGTGATGAGTGTCCTAGGAAAGGTTAGAGACAAATCTGGGGAGATTGCAGGATGGCATCTAGGTATGGACAATTTTGCCGTTATAATGGCCCGATCTGGTGCTCGTGGAAGTATGCTGAACTTATCACAGATGGCCGGTTCAATAGGTCAGCAAGCCGTTAGGGGTGAAAGGATTTCTCGGGGATATGAAAAAAGAACTCTATCGCACTTTAACAAGGGAGATCTTGGTGCAGATGCAAAAGGATTCGTTCGTTCTTCCTACAAAAAAGGATTAAATCCAACAGAATACTTCTTTCACTCTATGGGCGGGCGTGAGGGATTAGTCGACACTGCTGTAAGGACGTCCAGATCTGGATACATGCAGCGCCGTCTGGTTAATGCATTGGAGGATCTTAGAGTGAAATATGATGGAACTGTCCGCAATACTGCAAACACCGTTGTACAATTCAAGTATGGTGAAGATTCTATAGACCCAACTAAAAGTAAATTTGGAAATGCAATAGATGTTAATAGTCTAATAGAAGAGGCAAGAGGGGATAAATAATGGCTAGATTAGACACGATTAGGGCACTTGAAAGGCGCGGGTTATCGCCTGAACTAGCTGAAAAAACTGTAGATCTAGGTTATCAACTAGGTACGTTGAAAAAAGCTGGACTGGGAGAACTGAAGAAAAAATTCAATTACAAAGAAATGTTGCAATTGATTGATGTCTCTAAGAACACAAAAATCGACAGAGATGAAATAGTTCGTAGAGCACTTGAACAAGGTGATGTGCAAGACGGACCAATTTCTGCTGATCAGGCGCTCAAGAGAGTTGAAAAGAAACTGGGAGTCATTTGGTCTCTACCTGAAGGTTACACTATAGAGGGGCTACAATCTCACATCTCAAAGAAAGGGCAAGTTCTATTGGGTGTTGCGTTTCCAATAAATTCTAAGCAATTCCGCTATCCATTCAATGGTTATGTTTATCTAAAGACCAGAGGAATCTGCTATCAATCTGTAGTGTCTGAAGTTGTCTCCTTTGATAGACCTGACGTGCCTGAAGAAGACCAATTACTTCTTCCTGCGCACAAGGAAGAACCATATGTTACTTTCTTGAGAATTAAAAGATTGATTGAATTGCCTCGTACAATACGTCTGGAAGAGTTCCACAAGATGGATGGAACGCAAGTTCGTTCTGCCAGGAACTACACACAGATTGAGGACGCTTTAGATTTGGAAAGGGAGAGGCTCAGATTTGAGAAGGAAAAAATCTTTGCCGTCAAATTGTACACAGGGATGGGGCTCAGTGAAAAAGTTTCTATGGGGCTCTACAAGCACGGTATTTTCCTAGCCTCACAAGTTGTAACTGCAACTGACAATGAATTGAGGGCTGCAGGAGTTCCTGTAGCAAAAATGGCAAAATTCAGAGAGAATGCCGCAGAAGCAGCTGCTCTTGAACTGCAAGAGCCCGTAGCACAAAAGGGTGCAGTTACCGATGAAGTGAAAGATAGTAAGAAAGATGAGGGTTTCAGGAAAGTCAATAAGTATCGTGCCATGGCAACCAAACTAAGTCAGAAATTGCCAGAAAGATACTTGGAAGAAATCGCTCATAAGGCAGAAACAAGCAAACTGAAAAAGAAAGCTGTTGAGGAATTAGTAAAAGAATTCAAAAACCTTCATGATTTCGAAGGGAAAATTGCAGAAATGTTATCTAAAAAGGGCACCATATTGCCACAAGGTATAGTCCGCGAAGTGTCTGAGAAATGTATTGCTAACGGAATCAAGGGTAAAAAACTGGAGAAAGTTGTTGAAGGAGCTGTGGAACAATACAATCGCAATCGAGTCGATGCTACTGAAGCTGTAGGAGTTGTTGCAGCGCAGTCAATTGGAGAACCTGGAACGCAGATGACCATGCGTACTTTCCACTATGCAGGAGTTGCGGAAATGAACGTTACTCTGGGACTCCCGCGCCTTATAGAAGTTGTAGATGCAAGAAGAGTTCCTAAGACTCCTATTATGGAAGTTTATCTGAATCCTGAAATATCAAACAAGCAGAAGGACGTGCTTGAGATTGCTTCACTGATTGAAGCAAAATCAGTCTCTCAATTGGCAAAGATAATTACGGATATTACGAATCTAAGGGTCTTAGTTGAACCAGATATGAAAATTCTGAAGGCGCGTGGAATTTCAATCGAAGAGCTAGGAGCAAGAATTAAAAAGAGAGGAAGGCTCAAACACAAAATAACTATCGAAAAGGGAATGATAATTTTTGAGGAGGAGGACGTTTCATTCAAGAAACTCTATCTCCTTGAGGATAAGATCAGTCACCTTATGGTTGACGGTATCGGAAACATAAAAAGAGCTATAGTTAGAAAAGAAGGCGATGAATTTGTAATCTTTACTGAAGGTTCTGATTTGAAAGCCATTCTAGATGTAGATGGTGTCGACCCTACACGAACAAGTACCAATTCAATACACGAAGTTGCTGAAGTTTTAGGTATAGAGGCTGCAAGAATTTCTATTGCCACTGAACTTCACAAAACGCTGTCAGAGCAAGGATTATCAGTCGATCATCGACACAATATGCTAGTGTCAGATGTTATGACAAACACTGGTTCGATACAAGCTATTGGAAGACATGGGATTTCTGGTGCAAAGGTGTCTGTATTGGCACGTGCTGCTTTCGAGATTACTTCCACACACTTGTTACAAGCTGGTCTAACTGGAGAATCTGATGTACTGACTGGAGTTGCTGAGAATATTATCGTTGGACAGCCAGTCCATCTTGGTACTGGTGCTGTAAGCGCGATTTACAAACCCAAGGGAAAAGCTAAGGGGAAAAAATAGATGGATATTAACAAATCTCTGAGACTTGCCATAGACAGTGGAGATGTGCATGTTGGTTCTAAACAAGCGTGTAAAGCTGTGGAATCTGGTAAGGCAAAATTGGTGATTATAGCCTCAAACTGTCCGCAGGATGCTGCAGAGATGGCTAGAAGTGGGAAAGGTGCAGTACACAGTTTCAAAGGAAACAATTCTGTTTTGGGTGCAGCCTGTGGTAAGCCATTTCCGATTTCAATGGTTGCTATATTGAAAGAAGGAAAGTCTGACGTGCTTAGTTTGAAAGCAGACTAAATTATACCGAAAGTTTAAGGTCTCTTTCTATGCTGCGGCGGCAATGGCTTTTCCAATAGATATCAATAAGTTTGTAAAATTGAATTTTAGCCTCGATGGAGAGCTATCAGATAACGATCTTGATACCTTAACGCAGAATATAGAACTTACACGGGATGCTATTGTTGCTACCACTGCTTTTGCAAGGGCTAAGGGCATAGGTGGACACACTGGAGGGCCATACGATATTGTTCCAGAAGTTGTAATCGTAGATGCCTTAAGAGATGGAGGAGTTCCAATACATGATGAATTATTTGATGAAGCTGGACACCGATCTGCGCTGCAATATGTCAGAGGGGCAATCAGAGGAAAACTTGATTCTGAAAAGTTGATGCATTATCGTGAATATGGGTCCGGGCTAGCTGGCCATCCTGAGCCAGAACTTCTGGATTGTATTGATTTTTCTACGGGAAGATTAGGGCATGCTGCGGGACATGTCAATGGTGTGGCCATGGCAAACCCTGAGAAAGCTGTGGTGATGTTTGGTTCAGACGGATCACAGATGGAGGGTAATGATGCAGAAGCTGCAAGATTGGCTGTAGCAAACAATCTCAATGTGAAATGGATTATTGATGATAACAACGTGACCATTGCAGGGCATCCTGAGAATTATATGTCTGGATTTGATGTTGGTAAAACATTGGAAGGTCATGGGTTCAAGACTTTTACATGTGATGGAGAGGACTACGCTAAGGTCCACGATTCTATTGTCGCGTCTTTGAAGGTTAATGGTCCTGCAGCCGTAATCTGCAAGAGAGTAATGGGGCCAGGAATACCTGATTTGGAAGGCACCAGTAACTTGCATGACGTGATTCCCTTCGATACTGGAGTGAAATATCTGACAGAACGGGGGCATTCTGAAGCAGTCAAAATACTTGAAGAGATTGCTGCGGCCAAAGGCGGAATGGCTGCAATGGAATTCAAAGGCTCTGGAGAAAAGGGAGCTTGTCGAAAACAATTCGGTGCATCTGTAGCAAATATTCTTAGAGAAATGTCAGAAGCTGATAGAAAGAAAGTGCATGCTTTTGACTCGGATTTGGAAGGATCTGTGGGTTTGACTGCGATTAGACAGGAATTTCCGGGTTGTTTCACTAGTGCAGGAGTCCAAGAAAGAGGAAATTATCTGGCAGCAGCCGGTTTTGGTTCCAAAGAAGGTAATCTCGGAATTTTTGCGACGTTCTCGGCTTTCATGGAGATGGTCATCTCTGAGATTACTATGTCACGATTGAATGAGGCTAATGTTCTAGCGCATTTCTCACATGCGGGTGTTGACAATATGTCTGATAATACCTGTCATTTTGGACTTAACAATTTCTTTGCAGACAATTATGTGGAAGAAGGAAGCAGTACTGGACTCTACTTTCCAGCAGATATCAACCAGATGGATGCCGTAATCAAGCGAATATTCCACGACCATGGAATAAGATTCGTATTCTCTAATCGTTCCAAGACTCCAGCTATATTCGATGAGAATGGACAAGATTACTATGGCAGTGGATACGAATTCACTCCAGGAGTTGATGAAGTTATCAGGGATGGAGATGCAGGATGGATTATCTCTTACGGAGACATGTTGCACAGGTGTCTACATGTTGTTGAGGAATTTAGGGAAAGTGGAGTCAAAATCGGATTAATCAACAAGGTGACTTTGAATGCTGTGGATGAAGAAATGATGCAACGTATAGGAAATTCTCCTTTTGTAACAGTTATAGAAAGTCTGAATTCCAGAACTGGATTAGGGGTTCGTTTTGGTACTTGGTTGTTAGAACGTGGTTTTTCACCAAGATATGACTACATGGGAACAACTAGACCTGGGAATTGTGGGCAGGAGGAACAAATACTGCATCAAGGTCTAGGTACAGATTCCATAAAGGAAAAATTATCTAACTTCTTATAGAACAAATCAATCATAGTTTTCATGGCTATGGGGATTCCTGCTCGAATCTTTGCAACCATGTTGCGAATCTCTCCTGGGAGAATGCGTAACTGGATGTGGAAATGGTGGTATCAAAGATTAGCAAAAGCACACGAAAGAGGTGATTTTCGGTTCATGAATTATGGTTACAAAGATAATGAAGAACTGAAATTATCAAAAGAAGATGAACCAAATCGGCTCTTTATCCAATTGTACAATATGAACATTCGCGATGTGGATCTGAAGGGGAAAGAAACTGTTGAAGTTGGTTCCGGTCGTGGAGGTGGAGCTTCTTGGATTGCCAAAACATATGAACCTAAAAAGTTGATAGGTTTTGATTTTTCCAAAGATGCTGTGGGCTTAGCGAATGAATGGTATGCATCACAAGAAAATCTTTCTTTCGAAGTTGGCAATGCTGAGAATCTCCCACTAGATGATAATTCTCAGGATGTAATTTACAACGTAGAATCTTCACATTGCTATGGAAATGTTGGGGCGTTTGTGAAAGAAGTTTATCGTGCACTTAGAACTGGAGGGAATTTCTGTTGGACTGATTTTAGAGATAAACCAACTATGGAAAAATTACATGATATATTTGTGGACTCGGGATTCCAAATTGTATCAAATAGGGAAATTACCTCAGAGGTTCTTGTTGCTTTAGATGAAATAAATGAAAGTAAAGTTCAAAGAATTGGAGAAAGTGTTCCGAGATCTATGAGAAAAAGTTTCGAGACTTTTGCTGGAGTTCAAGGAACTCCTGTTTATGAGGCATTTAAGGCCGGCAATTTGCATTATCACAGATATCTGATGGTTAAATCTGGATAATCCCTCTATTTCTTATACTGAGCAAGGCGTCT
>CAYSOH010000015.1:0-14653 GCA_964432625.1 uncultured archaeon | reverse complement strand
ATGAACCATGCAAATTGGTTGAATATGTAACTTCCAAGCCAGGAAAACATGGTGAGGCTAAGGCCCGTATGGTTGCTATCGGATTGTTTGACAAACAGAAACGTTCCTTGGTACATCCAGTGAAACACAAGGTGCATGTTCCGCAAGTTGATCGCCGTAAAGCTCAGATTCTGGCCAATATGGGTTCCGAAGTTCAGATGATGGATTTAGAGGATTATAATACATTCAATGTACCATTGGCAGATATTCCAGACAAATTTCATGAAAGCATGGAACCTGGTAACGAGATAGTTTATCTTTCAGCCATGGGTAGAGTTCTGGTAACAGACTAACGTGACAGAATTCTTTGCAGATGCGGAGTCATCCTTCGATGACGCTCGCTTTGTTTATTATGGATATCCTTTCGAAGGTACAGCTTGTTTTCGCAAAGGGACTGCTAAGGCACCAGATGAAATAAGAAAACATAGTTACAACTTTGAAACATATCTGATGGAGTTAGGTGTTGATATATCTGATGTTAGAGCTAATGATTATGGTAATCTAGAATTGACAAAAGACCAAGAAAAGAATGAATCATTAGTCACAGACATGGTGACCAGGATTGTGTCCGAAGGCAAATTCCCGATTGGTTTTGGTGGAGAACATTCCATGACTCCTCCAGCAGTAATGGCAGTTAAGGAGAAATATCCAAACCTTATGGTTGTCATCCTAGATGCACATCTTGACTTTAGAACTGAATATGAGAATAATCCCATGTCACATGCCACAGTTACTAGGCGAGTTGGCGAAATAGTAGGGATTGATCGTGTTTGTACAATAGGTACTAGGTCAGTTTCTGCAGCTGAGATATCCGAGGCTCGAGCAATAGGCCTAAAATTTATAGAAAGTGGGTGGACTGAGTTAAGGGAGTACCTATCAGATGTAATAGACGATCTAGACGGCCCCGTTTATCTAAGCTTAGACATGGATGTAGTTGATCCAGCCTTTGCACCAGGTGTAGGAACCCCTGAGCCCTTTGGTATGACTCCTTATGAAGTTCTACAAGTAATCAATTTTTTTGCAGATCGTATAGTTGGTTTTGATTGTGTTGAGGTTTGTCCACCTTATGATAATGGTAACACTTCAGCACTGGCAGCCAGATTGACTCGTCATTTGGTTGGAGCTATTTGGCAAACACAACAAAGATTCAAGTAATGTCAAGAATAACCGCGCGCCTAAAATAGTGCAGTTTCAGTGGAAATAAAGTGCGGGGGTCGCATAGTCTGGCCAATTGCGTCGGACTCAAAATCCGATCCTTAGTGGTACGTGGGTTCGAATCCCTCCCCCCGCACCATTATTCTAATTTAATTTGACACCTTTTGACTATTTTTCCTTTTTTGCAGTGCTGTTCTACTATATCTCTCACATCATTCTCAGGATTGGCAATACGATACCATATTCCTTCTGGATATATCACAACTGTGGGACCTTGTTCACAGAAGTCTAGGCAACCAGCTTTGTTAGCACGCACTTTTCCAACCAGCTTATTCTTAACTATTTCCTGCTTAAACATAAGACGAATTTCGCTTCCACCTTTATCGTGACAACATCCCCTAGGATGATTATCTTCTCTCTGATTTTCACATATGAAGATGTGTTTCCCGAATCCGATTTCAGCTCTCCCTTTTGGATCTTTCATTTTACCTCATCCAGCCACATCTCGTGGAATCTTGAATCATCAGTTAATTCAGGATGGAAAGTAAGGGCCATGTTTTTTTTCATTTTACAACCCACTACCATATCATCATCCCAAGCTATAGCTTCAGTTTTTGGTCCTAATGAGGTTATAGCAGGAGCCCTAATGAACACTCCTCTGAATACTTTATCGTTTTCAATCAGTATATCCTTTTCGAAAGAGTCTTTTTGCCTACCATAGTAGTTTCGATTAATTTCAAAATCCATCTTCTCAAACGTTTCATCATTGGACTTGCCCACTAATATTGCCCCAGCGCAGGTTGCCATTATTGGAATACAACTATCTGATATGATTTTCCATAGTCCAGAATTGATAAGGAGCTTTCTGAGTGTTGTCGACTCTCCTCCTGGCATTATCATCCCTTCAAGCCCTTCCATATCCTTTGGTTCCCTAACTTCAACGACTTCCACACCTAATTGTTCCATTGTCAAACGATGTTCCGAGACAGAACCCTGCAAAGCTAGCACCCCAATCTTCATTAGTGTTCAATTATCTGGTACTAAAATAAGTTTCACTGCAAAAATAGTACCAACTAGAATGCCAAGCTTTATAATATAATGGCAACATGGTAAGTACCCTTCAGCAGGTTTCACCTGTTGATACAAGGACTCAACCAAGGTGTGCACATATGCAAGAAACTCATACTTTAGAGAAGAAAAACTGGGCTACAAGGCTTATGGCTGTTGTAGTCGTCGTGACTATGGTCACCAGCACGTTAGTGTTGGTTGCACCACAGGCTTCGGCAAGAACCGGATCAGATGATTACGGTTATACATTCAAGGATAGTGCAGAATCAGATGGCCCTACCTACGATTGGATTGAATTAGTTGGCAATACAGATGCGACTCTTTTGATTTCAAGTAGTACAGATGGTGGTCAGGGACAGTTTGATTTGCCATTTACCTTTGAGTACTACGAAAACGAATATACCACATGGGGCAACGGTGGTGACAATGGATACATAACTTTTGGATCTGTTGTTTCCAATCAGTGGGTCTCATACCGCATTCCAGCTAGCCAGATAGGCGTAGCTGTTGCAGGTGGTTGGTTTGACGGTGGTTTCTGTAGAGCAAGTAACCCTAACGCAGGTGTTTACTATGCTACTGTAGGAACTGAGCCAAACAGAAAATTCGTAGTTCAGTATCAGGATCAAGGAGCATGGTATCCTTCGGTTTACCAATGTCCAGGATCTGCTGCAGCTAATGCGCTGACATGGCAGATAATCCTAAATGAAGGATCCAATGCAATTACTATACAATACAAGGATACAGATGGTGGTTACTACAGTGATAATGAATACCTAGCTAGCGGTGTTCAAGGTAAACCTGGCGGTACTCTAACAGGATTAGAGTATGTATATCGCAGGTCACCTTCTGCTATCACTGATAACACAGCTGTAACTTTCTCACCACCTCCACCTCCAAGGAACGATCTTCGTTTGACTGCAGCAACTGTTCCAGACCCAATATCATTGGCTGACTCAAACGTTGTTGGAGCAGAAGTTACCAATATGGGTGTAAACTGTGACACAGCAGGTAGCTGTACTCCAGTTGCTGAGACAGATATCGATGTGACAGCTAAGGTTTTCTCAATTAGTGAATCAACATCAACTTATGACTTTGACGATGATGATGGTGGATTTACGCCTATGATCATCCAAGGTCAGAACAAATGGACCAATTCATTAAACGATGGTAAAGGTAATCACAATTACGGTGATGATGGTTCTGATGACGGCGCCTGGTCTTCAGGTCGTAAGTCAACCACTCTTGGTGGTATGTTCAATGACAATCAGGGTATCCATTATGATGGAACTGATATCATAATTGCGGACAAAGGAACTAGCAGCGTTATTAAATTATCAACATCAACCCACACTACTTCAACTGTTCTCGGTCCAGACACGACTTATCTAATGAATGTTCTGGATGTTACTACAGATGATTCGTATTACTACACTTTATCACGATCGTCTAGCACTTACTCATATACTACATATATATGTAAATGGGACAAGTCTGATGGTAGCCGTGAAGCATGTAACTCAGCCAACGTTAGATACGGTGTTTCTTTAACACACTACGATGGTGAGATTTTTGCTTTACAAGGTGGTTCAACATCTACTGCATATCGTAAGGTAGTAATTTTGGATGCATCTGACATGAGTAATACAGGTAAGACAATTGCCTACAACAGTGGTGTATCAGCTTACTACTACGCTAATGTGGTTAGGGCAGATGCCGAAACTGGTGATATCTATATCAGTTATCGTGACTTCTACGGGCGTGTAAGAGCCTATGAGAGACAGTCAGACGATACTTACTGTGCGTCTTCATCCTGTTATTCACAGGTCTACACGTACGCAAGATATCACAATTCACTTGATGTCCAGGATGGATATGTCTACTCTGCTGGATACTACTACTCATCCTATTATGGCGGTATGAAGAAGTATGCAACAGGCAGTTCATCAGTCTCTACAGTCTGGTCACAGTTCAGTGACTGCTGTTACAAGGGATCTACTGCTGTAACCAGCGATGGTGACATCTATGTTGCAAGTAACTATGCATACAGATACTACTCATTCTCCAACTGGGATGACAAGATCTTCTACTATGAAGATGGAGACACTGATGGTTCAGCTACTGAGGTCCTAGGTCCAAACCCTGCAAGTATGAGTGCGCTAAGTACACCAGCGATCGACACATCAGATGCAGTTGGAATGACCATGTCTTTCAAAGTTTCATGGCAGATGTATTACAGATATGAAGGTGCCTACTTGGAAGGATCAAAGGATGGCGGTAACACTTGGAATTACATAAGCGGTGACGACTTTACACAAGGTGGTTACTATGGAACTGTGTTCAATTATTACGGAAATCCATTATCAACTTCAATAGATACTTGGACGTACTACAACACAAATAACGCGTACACGTACAACACACAAACAGCACCCTGGAAGTCCCAAGCTTTAGATTTGGGTGATTACACTGGTTTTTCAGATGTTAGATTCCGTTGGGTTGTAGGTTTCAACCAGTATGATAACACATACTACTATGATTCCTACTTCAGGTTAGATGATGTTGTTATAACTGTCAAGGAGGCAGATACGACCTATGCTGAAGAAACAAAAACCATTGATTCACTAGGATTCAAGAGTTCAGCTGCTCTCAGCTTCTTTGAACCAGAATGTTCTGATGGTACTTCCACTACTCAGGAAGATTGTCAGAATGGTGGAGGAGTATGGGACGTTGGTTTCAGACCTGCCTCGGCAGGGCTTAGCGTCGGTGACCTACTCTGTATAACAGTGAACGTTGAGAACAACAACGGTCTCGATGAGAAGATGGAAAACAACCGAGAGGTCTTTTTCCGTGAGGTAAAATACGTTATCTTCGCAGACAACTTTGATGACGGGGACAGCGAAGGTTGGAATACTGGAAAGGTCAAGTACGGTTCAGGAGATACTTGGGCAGTTAGAAGTGGTGATTCCAATAGTGGAGCATATTCAATGGACAGTGGCTTCAGGACTACAGCACAACTTCCCGCAGACAACTATGTGTCAACTGATGATTTGAATCTCGTTCTCCCAGTAGAAGCTGAAATTCAGATGATGATATCCTACTATAACTACTACACGTACGATGGATATCAGTTACAGGTTTCAGAGGATTCAGGTGAATCTTGGTCCATGTTAACTCCAGATGGTGGTTATTCATACATGATCTACAACTATGCATACTATCAGAACCCATTGCGTGGTCAGCCTGGTTTCACATACTATGGATCCAACTCACCACCATCATACAGCTGGTCACCTGACCCACAAGATTGGATTAAGGTAACAGCTGATTTGACCCCTTATGTTGGTCAAGATGATATCAGGGTCCGTATGGTCGCTGGATGGTCAACTATACCAACCAGTTACGCATTGTATGAATCATTCTTGCGTATGGATGACGTGGCTGTAACAGGTCTCGTTTACAACGATAACGTAGGTGTTAGTGGTCTGGATCTACCAGACCCAATAGGTATTGACGCAACTCTACCTGTAGGAACCACAGTTATCAATGCAGGAATCAATGATCAAGCAAGTGGTGCAGCTAAACTGCGATTGCAAATTGGTCCTCTAGGAGTTCAGACACTTGATGCAAGTGATGACCTAGAGAGCTATGCAAATCAGGCAGCAGCTGAATCTGCAGGTTGGTCTGAAGATGAGGACTGTAACACAACTTACAGCACATGTAGTTACTGGGGTAACTACGGCGGAGCTCCTGGTTTCGTACTCAACACTGACGAAGGTGATGGAGATGAGACAAATTCATGGGGTTCAGATGGTGCTGAGTTCCAGATGTATTATGGAGGAGGCAGCGCTGAGGTAGTTACACCTGCCGTTGACTTTTCAGGCGCACCAAGTGATCTGAAGATGACTTTGAAACACAGGTACAACTTCGACTACTACTCCGGCTACCCATCATACAATGGTGGTCAAGTTCAGATATCCACAAACAGTGGATCTACTTGGACAACCTTTGTGCCTAATGGCGGATACCCAGGAACTATGTACAACTACGCGGGATACGGTAACCCATTGTACAACCAAGCTGGTTTCGTGCACTGTGGTTCATGTCCTGGTTCTGGATCTGCAGGAGATGATGCAGACGAATACATATCAACAGATTTCGATCTTTCATCTTACGTTGATGCAACTGGTATACAATTCCGATTCATTGTTGGAATGTATAGTTACCAGTGGCCAGGCGATGGTGAACACTGGCACATTGATTCAATGACCTTCAGTGGAACAGGCATGGAATCTGTAGCCTTTGAAGAGATGGTTGGAATCTCAGGCACAGGCTCAGGTGGAGTCTTTGCAAGTGGAGATCAAGTCGATAAGGTATGGAATTACCACTTCCAAGTTCCAGGCGAATACAAGATTATATTCGACACTTGGATTGGATCAACCCCATCTGATGGAGACGACTTCTTGGGAGACAACCAAGTATCTGCAGCTAGAGAAACAATGTTTACTGTTATAGAAACAACTGCAGATGAATCAGCCTTGTCAAAGAAGAACAACGAACTCAATCAGAGACTCTACGACAGTGGTTGGATGTCAACTAAGGATGGCGGTCCTAAGGACAGTTTCCAATGGATACCATCTGCATCCAGTGCTTCAGAAACCACTCACTCACCAGTATGGTGGAGTGGTGTTGATGCATATGGAAGCGCATATGATGGAGACGACACTAGTCTGGTATCACCTACATTCGATCTTTCAAAAGCAACTTCAGCTAAGCTGGTGTTCGATCACAGGTATTTCTTCCAAGGTTACGAATATACATGGGCCAACTATTACTATGATGGTGGCCGAATTGAGATTAGTAGCGATGGTGGAACTACTTGGTCAGGATTGAACCCAACCTCTGGTGAAGGATATGGTGGAACTATCTACAACTATGCGTACTACGGTAACCCATTGAGAGGCCAGTCAGGTTTCGTTATGGGTTCATCTGGAGGCGCGAATTTTGTAGAAACACAGTGTGATTTGTCTTCCTATACTGGTGCAGGTTTTGATAATGTTCAGATAAGATTCCGTTTAGGTGGAGCCTTCTTCAATTACGCATCTTTCTGGGATATTGACAATGTTGGAGTTTATGCTCTTGGTTTCGACCTTAAGCAGACCTCTGACTCATCTCCTTACACTCTGGAAGTCGGTGAATCATCAACGATTACTACTTCGTTCTTGAATCATGGAATGGGTAGCCTTGGAGCTGACGGTGCAGTCAGTGAGGCCTACGCAAAAGCTTACTTGAGTGACATAAGTGGTAACGAGCTATGGTCAGACTCTACAAAGCTTGATGATTTGGCAATGGCTTACTATGATGAATCTGGTAACACATTTGCAGGTGAATCAACTGGCGAGATGTCATTCACCTTCCCAGGATGGGATACTGCAGGTATGTATACTGTAGGCGTCAAGTTAGCAGATTCTAATGGAGACACCCTAGGGGACTTGTTCCCAGCTAACAATGATGCAAGTCACATGTTAGCAATAGGTCTCCACGCAGACATGGGCGACCCATCATTGACTGGTGGTTCAAACTGGGCAGCAGATAGTGATGGTACCCTAAGCGTTTCTTGGGATCAAACAAACATCGCATCTGACAGTCTGGCTGTTGGCATATCTCAAGCTGGAGGATACAGTCCTTCGGACCCAGTTGTTCAGCTTGGAACCAAGGTCACTTGGACCAATAATGATGCCATGACACACACAGTCACAGATAAGGAAGCACAGTTTGATTCATTCGATATTGGAGCAGGCGAGAGTTTCGAAATGACCTTCACAGAAGTTGGCACTTTCAACTATTACTGTAAGTACCATCCAATGATGGAAGGTTCAATTACAGTAGTTGCCTCTTCTTTATCTGATGAACAAGCTCGAACCAATTACATGCAAGTCTGGTCCCCAGATTCATATCTAGTATTCTGGGCCGACTATGACATGGCAGATGATGACGAGATAAAGGTGATTGCGCAGAAGAAAGGCGCTGCACTGAATGACGCAGACAGCATAGGTCTCTGGTCAGCTAATGGATTCACGATAATGGACGGTATGGATCACAGCGAGGTTGGTGACGCACTGACCCGTTCATCCGATTGGAGTCCATACTATATCCACTTGGATTCGAAGAAGCTAGGCTACAACAGTCTTGCTTACGACCCATCAGATGACAACTCGTATGCGTTCGTCTTCCAAGCAAAAGGTACCTCAGGATCAGCCAGTATTGGCGGAGTCCAATTGGTTCGAACCTTGGACAATGGTTTCTTCCTTGATAAGGACGATGTCACCAAGCTAACCTATGATATATTCCCAAGCTTAGCAGTCTCCATAGACTACCATGCTAAGAATATAGGTACTCAGGACAACACTTTCCGTATGACTCCAGACTTGTCAGCACAAGGAAAGCCCTACGAAGGTACGCCTTTCGACATATCGATTGAGGTCACAATGAATGGTAACACGTTTGATGACTGGACCACATACTCCAATGATGATGGAACTTGGACCTACGAGATTGAAATGAGTCCTGATGATGAAGCCATGATTACAATTCGTTTCGGAGCGCCTGACTATGACCAGGAAGCTGGTGAACCTGCAGGAAACCGCAAGTTCGATGTAGTCCTGAACGCACACGATGTGAACAGTGGTGAGGATCTAAGAGAGCCAATAGCAGCGACCTTGTTCATCAAGCCATCACAGTTTGTGATGGGTGAGATTAGTTTCAACCGCATAGGTGTGATTGAGGGTGAATCATTGGAGATAACAGCTAAGGTATGGAACGAAGGTAACTATGCATCCAATGTATTGGTTGTCTTCTACGTCATGGACACTACAGGAGAAATGTATTCAACACCTGAAGGAAACAAGCGTATGAATCGTATAGCTTCAACTACAGTTGATTTGATGGAGCCAGTACCAGTGCTTGAGGATAAGGGCGAATTCGTGACCTGGAAGTTTGCAACTGCAACATGGGATGAAGCATACATCCCACGTGAGACTGTTCAGGATTTCGAGACTGTAACAGTTTATGGAATGATCAATCCTCCAATGGAAAGCGAAGATGAGGCTGCAGGATTGAAACAGCAGGATGAATACCAGAACCAACAGGATGACAACGACGGCTCTAACACTATCGCAGTGGTCAAGGCCAAGGCATCTACGCCATCTTTCGCTGTTGGAATCCTTGGAATGTCCATAGCTGCCTTGGTTGCAGCTGTAGGCGCTTCCCTACGCAGGGAAGAAGAGTAAGGAATCCCCTTAGGAAAGGAAAAGGGAGAAGGTCCCCTGGGCCTTCTCCTGTCCGTTCAGATACCTCAGCGTCAGCTTTAATTCGGTAAAGTCCAGTTGGATACAGTGTTTGCATCAACGGCTTTCCTGATATCGGTAGGCGTCTTCGTCACCTACTATTGCATCCGCAATCGTTTCATGATATCCCATTCTATGGTATTCATCAATTTTGGGATCTTCGCTACATGGGCAGTAATGTATCGATTCAATCCGGAAGCGGGGATTCAGGCCTTTATTGAATTGGGATTTAGATCAGCCTACTTGGATGCACCAGAGATCAGATTATTGACATTGATAAGTGCAATGTTTATGCATGCAACACCAATGCATTTGTTGATGAACATGCTGATATTGTTTTTTCTTGGTGCACCATTTGAAGATCGCATTGGCTCTTCAGCATTCTTGAAGATATATTTGATAAGTGGAATCCTAGGATCATTGATTACAGCTTCTATTTCAGTCTGGGACCAGTCCGGCCTTAATGTAATCAATATTGGTGCCTCAGGCGCAGTTTTTGGCATCATGGGAGGTTTTGCATTACTTTATCCTAGAGATGAGATTCCTATGCTTCTTGGACCTATATTCATGCACAGAGTGCCAGTACTGCTTGCAACCTTAGTGTTTGTTGCAATGGAAACTCTATACGTTGGTTTGGGAACGGAGGATGGAATAGGACATGGCACTCACATGGCCTCTTTCATTGCGGGTGTGTTTCTAGCCCCATACTATTCAGAACAAAGAGAAGAATCAACATCCATGGCTCGTTTCGACACATCATTATTGTCTAAAGTCTCTGAACAGACTGAATTGGGCGGTCATGAACTAAAAATGATAGAGGAATCGGATGAACCTGAATTGGTAAATGCCTGGGTGGATAAATTTTGGGAAATTCAGAAGTGCCCAGACTGTGGTAGTAGTCTGACGCCTGAAGCATCGTGTTCAGATTGCGGTAAAGTATTCTCGAATTAGGCAGTTTCGAAATGACTGTAGAACAATGCTACTACTATTGTTGCAATAGCACAAGTGATTATCATGACAGGCACACCTACAGCTAGCCATTCTTTTGTTGATATCTTATGCCCTCCTCTCTCACTAATCGAGATAGTCATAACATTTGCACTAGAACCAATAGGCGTAGCATTTCCACCAAACCCACATCCAATAGCTAAAGCCCAATAGAGAGGTATAACATTTACTTCTTCACTTAATTCTCCTAATTGATTGATTACAGGCAACATTGCGGCACAGAAGGGTATGTTATCCACGATCGCAGATGCAACGGCCGAAACCCAAATCAGAACGATGACCAATACAACCTCGTTTTGTGAGATATTTCCGTCAGGTCCAAAATTATCGAATATCCAATTGGCTATAGCTTCCAAATGCCCCATGGCCTCTAGACCTCCAACCATGACAAAAAGTCCAGCAAAGAAAAGCAGTGCAGCCCATTCGACCTTGTGTATCACTTCGTGAATGTCGAGTTGTTTATCCTTTCCAACACCTATCATGCTGATACACATTGCAATACCCGCTCCACCCAAAGACACTGCAGAGATTTCTAAGTCTAAATGAATAAGTTCAACAGCTGCAAACATTATCACAGTTACAGCTAAGGCCCCTAATGTTCTGAACATCAAAACATCATTTCTGACAGCATGCCATTCGTCTTCAGCCATTATTTCCTCAACATGCTGAGGTTTAGATCCTCTCCATTCAGTGTAATGGTACCACATGTAACCTAATGTTGCTCCCCATGCGATTATCGCTAGAGGTGTCAAATGTTCAATAAAACTGATGAAACTGAATCCCAACCCTCTTTCTGCAGTGTAGGATGCAATCAATACATTTGGAGGATCTCCCACCAAAGTTGCTACTCCTCCTGTGTTTGAGAAGATTGCCAATGCAATAAGAGGCGGTACCGGATTTATTTTTATCTTCGAACATATTTTCAGTGTGACTGGTGCGATTAAAATCAGAGCCGTTACATTATCGATAAAAACAGAGATTACAGTTGTGAATGTTCCTAGATAAACCACTAACATCCAAGGGTCTCCTTTTGACAGCTTAGTGGCCTTAATTGCTACAAATTCAAAGAATCCACTAATTTCTAGCATTCCTGCAAACACCATCATTCCTAATAGAAGACCAATTACATTGAAATCAATGGCATCGAAAAGGTTGTTCTCACATCCCCCATGTCCTCCCCCATGACCGCCTCCAGTACACCAAGTTAGTGTTTCATAATAAGTTCCAATTAGAAGCATAGCTACAGCTCCACCCCAAGCCGCTAAAACTCTGTCAACAATTTCGCCTAAGATTAGTGCAAAAGCAATCAAAAAGACGATGAGAATTAATATTGCATCTATAGTCATGTTGTTCTTTATTTTGGCACTTCAATAAAAGCTTAAGCCAGCCTTTCCCAAATAGGATTTGTCCACTCTTTTCGAGTTTTATCAATCCCTAGTTCTACAAGTTTTTTGCCATTCTTATTAAAAATTATCTTCTCATTAACATCTCCAATAATTTCCGCAAAATCAAATCTCTTTCCAAATTCCTCCTCGGATCCTGGAGCAACTTGGACAATCCATCTTCCATTGGATTCGCTAAATAGTTCGACATCTGCTCTCATTTCTCCTGCAAGATTGATATTTGCTCCATTACCACTCATACACATTTCTATTATTGCCATAGCAAGTCCGCCTGTGGAAATGTCATGGCAGGCTACAACTTCACCGTGTTCTATCGCCAGTATCAGTTGTTCCATTCTTGGGATGAATGAGTCAAAGTCTGTTTTTGGTATACTAGGACATTCTTTCCCAATAGTTCTGTAGTACAAGCTTGCCCCCATTTCCCCTTTTGTATCTCCAACCAACCATATTGTCCCTTCATTTTTCATATCACTTGTCGTGCATTTTCTAATATCATCGACTATTCCAACCCCCATCAATACTGGTGTTGGAGGTATTGCACCCTCTGCAGTTTCATTGTATAGGCTAACGTTACCAGATACATATGGTACATCAATTGCAGTGGCAGCGTCTCTCAGAGCTTCACAACTAGCCTTGAATTGACCCATTATGTCAGGTTTACGTGGATTCCCAAAGCAAAGACAATCAGCCAATGAATCTATTCTAGCACCTACTGCAGCTAGATTTCTACAAACTTCTTCGACTGCACTCATAGTCCCATGGTAAGGATTTGCTTCCATAAGATAGGGGTTCACGTCTGCAGTTAATGCCAATCCTTTCCATGAATCTTCAACAGGTTTCAAGACAGAGGAATCTCCTGGAGAGTCTTTCCCTATAGGCCCTTGCATTGGTTTTAGGGCAGTTTTCCCCCTGACCTCATGATCATACTGCCTGATAACCCAGTCCTTTGATGATACTTCAGGTTGGCTTACCAGCTCTCTGATAGTCTTCTCGATATCTGTAGGATAATCAGGTAGTTCAGACGGTTCTCCAGATTCATATTCAGGCAGATTGTATGGTCTCTCGTAAACAGGCCCCCCAGTCGTAAATTCAAGATCCAGATTCAATATCTCGACGTCGTTAAATCTAACAATATTCCTTTTTTCAGCTATAACTTCACCTATGGTCACAGCCTCTACATCCCAAGCCTCACATCTTGCTAAGACCTTATCCACGTTCTCTGGTTTAACAGTAAACATCATTCTTTCTTGAGATTCTGAGACCCATATTTCCCAAGGCGCCATGTTCTCTACTTTTAGAGGCACTTTTTCTAGATCAACACTTGCCCCAAATCCACCGTCTAAAGCTAATTCTCCAACAACACAAGATAATCCACCACCGCCTAAGTCTTTCATTCCACTAAGGAGTTTCTTTTCATTTAATTCCAAGCACAAATGCATCAAGGGTTCCTTAGTGATAGGATCTCCCAGTTGAACAGCTCCAATGTCGTCATCAGATCCAGCTTCAAGATCTCTTGAGGCAAAAGTCACACCATGTATGCCATCTCTGCCAGTTCGACCACCAGCTAGAATGTACACATCACCTACTGCCCCAGCTCGACTGTGTATCATCATATCTTTTTTCACCATTCCGATACAACCTACCGTCACTAGTGGATTCCCAGTGTATTTTGGATGAAAAGATACTTGACCTGCGATTGTTGGAATTCCAACACGATTGCCATAGTCTCGAATTCCCGCTACGACTCCTCCCATCAAGTACCTAGGATGCTTGACACCGTCGGGCAATTTCTCTCTAGGCAAATCTAGGTCACCAAAGAAGAGAGGATCAACAAGAGCGATAGGCTGTGCTCCCATGCACACTACATCTCTTAGTATTCCACCTATTCCTGTTGCAGAACCTCCATAAGGATCTAACGCAGAAGGATGATTATGCGATTCAAGTCCAACTGCATAGTAATGCTCATCATCAAATTCCATGATTCCAGCATCTTCCCTAGCAACAACAGGTTTGCTTGATTGAAGTCCAAAAACAGTTTTTTCCAATACAGGTTTAGATGATTTGTAGCAACAATGTTCAGACCAAGCTTGATCAATTGCCTGCAATTCAACATCAGTGGGCCTTCGTTTCTCTTTTACAAAGTACTGTCTGACCTTTTCTACTTCATCTGGCAACAATCCTAGCCCTAAATCTTCCACAATTCTATTGCGATCACCATCTAAATCTACAAGATATACCTTTTCAGTCCCGTTTACAGGTTCCAGCATCAATCTGCCACCGATATTGAATATTCATGCACTACAGGATTCGCTAGCAAGCGCTTACACATTTTTTCAGCTTGTTTCAGTGCTTCGTTTGGTTCTCCATCAACGCGAATTCGGTAACATTTCGCAGATTTAACAGTTCCAATATTGTCAAATCCAAGAAGCCCTAGTGCCTTCTCAACGTTTGCTCCTTCAGGGTCAGCCATTCCAGTTTTTAGCCCTACTCTGATTTCTATTTCCGTAGCCATAAAACTCAATCTTTATAGATTGAAAGCGGGATAAAAATTGAACGGTTATTCTTTATCGTATATAGGTCTAGCATTCTTCCTGTCATATGGGATTATATTCTGCCATTCCGAAGCATCAGACCTTG